>NZ_DASZBY010000035.1:0-10312 GCF_035943795.1 Aliidongia sp.
GGGCGCGACGAGCCGGTCTGGGTCTGCTGGTCCGCCGCCGCCTCGATCCTGGTCGATCCGTGAGCGGTTTCGTCGCTGCCGTGCGGGCGCGCCTGCCCGGGCGCAGGCTGGTTATCGCCGCGCCCTACCTGTGGCTCACGATCTTCTTCCTCGTGCCGTTTCTGCTGGTGTTCAAGATCAGCCTGGCCGACAGCGACACGACCATCCCGCCCTATACCGCGCTGTTCACCATGGACGACGACAGCGCGCTGCAGATCACGCTGCATCTCGATAATTTCCTGCGCCTGGTCAGCGACGACCCGATCTACCTGCTGGCCTACCTGAGCTCGCTGCGCAATGCGGCGGTCACCACATTGTTCTGCCTGCTGCTGGGCTATCCCATGGCCTATGCCATCGCGCGCACCCGGCCGACCGTGCGCCCGGTGCTGCTGATGATGATCATCCTGCCGTTCTGGACCTCGTTCCTGATTCGCATCTATGCCTGGATCGGCATCCTCAAGGACAACGGCCTTCTGAACAATTTCCTGATCTGGCTCGGGGTGATCGACACGCCGGTCACCATCCTCAACACCCAGACCGCGGTCTATATCGGCATGATCTATGCCTATCTGCCGTTCATGGTGCTGCCGCTCTACGCCACGCTCGAAAAGCTCGACGTCTCGCTGCTGGAGGCGGCGATGGACCTGGGAGCCCGGCCGCTGCGCGCGTTCTGGGCGGTGACCCTGCCGCTGTCGATGCCCGGCATCATCGCCGGCTCGCTGCTGGTGTTCATTCCGGCGGTCGGCGAGTTCATTATCCCGTCCCTGCTGGGCGGCGCCGACACGCTGACGATCTCGACCCAGCTCTGGAGCGAGTTCTTCTCCAACCGCGATTGGCCGATGGCCTCGGCGGTCACCGTGGTCATGGTGGCCTTGCTGGTCGTGCCGCTGATGCTGCTGCAGCGCGCGCAAGGCCGTGCGGCGGCGCAGCCATGAGCGGCACCTCGCTCACCGACGGCTTCGTGCGCGGCCGCTGGTTCCTGCCGACCGCGCTGGTGTTCGGCCTCGTGTTCCTCTATGGCCCGATCGTGACGCTGGTCGTCTATTCCTTCAACGAATCCCGACTGGTCACGGTCTGGTCGGGCTTCACCGTCAAATGGTACGGCTCGCTCGCCCACAACGACCAGATCCTGGATGCTGCGTGGCTGTCGCTCAAGATCGCGGTGGCAAGCGCCACCGGCGCGCTCGTCGTCGGTACGCTCGCTGGCTACGTGCTGTCGCGCTTCACGCGTTTCCGCGGCCGGACCCTGTTCGCCGGCATGGTCTCGGCGCCGCTGGTCATGCCCGAAATCATCACCGGCATCTCGATGCTGCTGATGTTCGTCGGCTTGGAACAGGTGATCGGCTGGCCGGCCGGACGCGGCATCCTGACCATCATTCTGGCCCACATCACCTTCTGCATGAGCTTCGTCGCCGTCATCGTGCAGAGCCGGCTCTCGGGCATGGACATTTCGGTCGAGGAGGCCGCCATGGACCTGGGCGCGCGGCCGGTCCAGGTGTTCTTCCTGATCACCCTGCCGCTCATGGCGCCGGCGCTCGTCGCCGGCTGGCTGCTCGCCTTCTCGCTCAGCCTCGACGACCTGGTCATCACCGCCTTCGTCTCCGGCCCCGGCTCGACCACCCTGCCGCTGGTGATCTTCTCCAAGGTCCGCCTCGGCCTCAGCCCGGAGATCAACGCGCTCGCGACCGTCATCATCACCGTGGTCTCGATCGGCGTGTTCTGTGCGGCGATGTATCAGTACAGGCGCGGGAAGAGCCTGGCCTGATGCTCCGAGCGGCCAGGGGCCGCGGCGTAGGCAAAGGACAAAAGCATCGCATCGCGGCCTCTCGTCCGTAAAATGACGCAGGCGCGCTCGGGGACCTGTCGAACCATCGGGCGTTAACCCTTTCGGTAGCGCCCGTCTGCGCTGGCATCTGTTTCAGGGGGGTCGATGTATCAAGCGTTCTTCGGCCTCAGCCAGATGCCGTTCGATGCGGTGGCCGACCCGTCGTTCCGGCTCGAAACCGCCGGGCAGCGCGGCGCCGTCGACGCGATTGCCGACCTCGTCCGGCGCCGGTCGGGGGTGATCACGCTCGAGGGCTGGCCGGGCGCAGGCAAGACCGAACTGCTGCACGCCTATGAGCGCGGCATCGATCCGGACCGGGTCTGTGTCCGATCGCTGCTCCAACCCGATTTCGACCGGCCGACGCTGTTGGCGATCCTCGGCGAAATGCTGGTCGGCCCGTTCGCGCCGGCACCGTCGTTCCTGGACCTGCAGAACCTGCTCGCCGCCCGGGACGGGTCGGGGCAGGCGACGGTGCTGCTGGTCGACAACGCGGAAGACTTGACCGACGGCGCCCTGCTGGCGCTGGGTCCGATCGCCGATCTGGCGACCGACGAGCGCTCGCTCGTGTCCATCGTGCTCGCCGTCCGCCCGCCCTTCGTCGGGCTGTTTTCCCGCCCGGCGGCGGCGGCGCTCGATCGTCGGGCCAGCGTCCGGGTCCGGCTGCCGCTGCTTACGCCGGTCGAGGCGCGCCTGCTGATCGAACATCGCCTGCGCCAGGCCGGAGCCGCCGATCCCCATGAGGTTCTGTCGACCGAGGCGATCGAGGCGCTGGTGGTCGAGGGCGGCGGGATTCCGCGCCGGCTGCTATCGCTCGGCGATCGGGCGCTGCAGGCCGGTTTCGCCCAGCGCCGCCTGCCGGTCGATTATGCCACGGTCGAGATGGCGATCCATGGCGGTGCCGCGCCCGGCGCGGCGCCCAGCCGGGTGCGGCCGCCGATCAGCGTCGAGCCGGGCGGCTTCGCCGGCTTCGGTACGGCCCGGCAAGGTCCCGTCGACCCGAGGCCCGCCGACACGGCGTCGCGGATGGCCGTTCCGGCGATGTTGCTGATCGTGGCCCTAGGCCTCGGATATTACCTGTGGAACCAGTCGGACGAGACCGTATCACCGCCAGCGCCTTTGGCAGCGGCGACACCGCCCATGCCGGTGCCGACGCCTTCACTCCCGGCCGAACCATCGCCGGTCGTCGCAGCGGCCCCGCCATCGCCGCCCGCAGCACCGAGCCCGCCGCCGGTCGTGCCGGCACCTGCCGCGCCGCGCCCCGGACCCGTCGAAAGTCCGGTCAATGTTCTGTTCATTCCGGCCAGCCCGGGCGACACGCTGCGCAAGCTCTATGGCTCGGCCTATCACACGCCGCGCTATCGGCCGTCGTTCGATCAGGTGCTGGCCGCCAATCCCGGGCTGGAGGCCGATCAGCCGCTGACGGCCGGCGCCCTCGTGGCCTTGCCGGGGCCGCTCATCGATCGTTAGGGCGTGCGGTGGCGATCCGCGCCGCCGCCTGTTTCTCCGTCTCGGACAGCCGGTCGCCCAGCAGGCGGCCGTTGGTCTCGGCCGCTTCGCGCAGGCGGGCCGGGCCGGTCGAGGCCGCGGCCCGCTGGTACCAGGCATAGGCCCGCGCCGGTTCGGCCGGTACGCCCAACCCATGTTCATAGGCATAGGCGAGATCATATTCGGCGAGCGGCTGACCCTGCCTCGCCGCGGTCTCCAGGGCGACGATGGCGGCGGAATCGGTGCTTTCCAGCCCGCGGCTGCGCCAGGACGCGACGACGCGGTCGAAGCTGGGCGACCGGTCGGGCTGAGCGGGCGGGTGTGCCACCGGCGCGGGGACCGGGGCGGGCGGAGTGGCGCGGACCGGCGTCGGCGCGGGCGCGGCGGGACGGGGCGCCGGTGGACGGGGCGGTGGCGGGAGCGGCGGCCCGGCGTCGGCGGCACCCAGCGCCGCCAACCGTTCGCGCGCCCGCGGCTCGCCGTCGGACAGCGCGCGACGATACCAGGCGATGGCGATGCCCAGATCCTGTGGCAGGCCGTCGGGACGCTCCGCACTCTCCGCCATCTCGCCCAGCGCGAAGGCGGCGGCGCTGGAACCGCCGACCGCGGCGGCCCGGTACCAATATTGCGCCTGGCGCACATCCCGCGGCACGCCGTGTCCGGTCTCGTAAGCCTGGCCCAGGTGGTAGGCGGCATCGGGGTCGCCTTGCTGGGCGAAGGCGGTCCAGCGGGCGATCGCGGCGCGGTAGTCGCCCGTCTTCGCCGCCATCGCTGCTTCCAGGTCCTCGGCATGGCCACGGGACACCGACGCCAGCGCCAGCAGCCCGACCAAGCCCAGCCATCGCCAGGATCGCCTCGTTTTCCCGTGTCGCCGGCCCGGTGTCATCGTCCGTTTCCACTCCTCGGTCGCTTCATCTCTTGAAGCGAACGCCGGAGAGCGTCAACCGTCTCCGGCGTCGCGGCTTCACGCCGGCTGGTAGAACGGCGGCGGCACCTCGATCGGCTGGCCGGCCTCGGCGGCTTCCTGCTGCTTGCGCCACATCTCGGCATAGCGGCCGTCGGCCGTGACCAGATCGTGGTGGCGGCCGCGTTCGGCGATGCGGCCAGCCTCGAGCACGATGATCTCGTCGGCGTCGATGATGGTCGATAGGCGATGAGCGATGACCAGGGTGGTACGGCCGCGGCTCACTTCCTTGAGGTTGGTCTGGATCTCGCGCTCGGTATTGGTGTCGAGCGCGCTCGTCGCCTCATCGAACAGGGTGATCGCCGGGTCCTTCAGGATGGTCCGCGCGATGGCGACGCGCTGCTTCTCGCCGCCCGACAGTTTCAGCCCGCGCTCGCCGACCGCGGTCTGGTAGCCGTCCGGCATGGCCAGGATGAAGTCGTGGATATGGGCCATGCGCGCCGCCTGCTCGATCTGGGCGGTCGAGGCGCCGGGTTTGCCATAGGCGATGTTGTAGGTGATGGTGTCGTTGAACAGCACCGTATCCTGGGGAACGATGCCGAGCGTCGCGCGCAGGCTGGTCTGGGTCACGTCGCGGATGTCCTGGCCGTCGATCAGGATCTGGCCGGCATCGACGTCGTAGAACCGGAACAGCAGGCGGCTCAGGGTCGACTTGCCGGCGCCCGACGGCCCGACCACGGCGACGGTATGGCCGGCAGGCACGGTGAAGCTGACACCCTTCAGGATCTCGCGGCGCGGGTCGTAGCCGAAACGCACGTCGCGGAATTCCAGCGTGGCGCCGGTGACCGCGAGCGGCAGGGCGCCCGGCCGATCCGCGATCTCGCGCTCGACCGACATCAGATCGAACATTCGCTCCATGTCGATCAGCGACTGCTTGATCTCGCGATAGACGAAGCCGAAGAAATTGAGCGGCTGGTACAGCTGGACCAGGTAGGTGTTGACCAGCACGAAATCGCCCAGGGTCATCGTGTGGTTCACGATGCCGACGCCGGCCATGTACATGACGATGGTCAGGCCCACCGAAATGATCGCCGCCTGGCCGATGTTGAGGATCGACAGCGAGACCTGGCTCTTGACCGCGGCGCGCTCGTAGCGCTGGAGCGCACTGTCGAACCGCGCGGCCTCGTGTTCCTCGTTGCCGAAATACTTGACCGTCTCGTAATTCAGCAGGCTGTCGATCGCCTTGGTGTTCGCTTCGGAATCGACCTCGTTCATCTGGCGGCGGTACTTGGTGCGCCATTCGGTGATCATCAGCGTATAGGCGATGTAGAGCGCCACTGTGACGAAGGTCGCCGCCGCAAAGCGCCAGTCGAACAGTTTCCACAGGATGGCGCAGACCAGGCCGATCTCGAACAGGGTCGGCAGGATGTTGAACAGCATGTATTGCAGCAGGGTCTCGATGCCCTTGGTGCCGCGCTCGATCGACCGGGTCAGGCCGCCGGTCTGCCGTGCCAGGTGGAAGCGCAGCGACAGCGCATGCAGATGGCGGAACACCTGCAGGCCCAGGGTGCGGATCGCGCGCTGGGCGACCCGGGCGAACACCGCGTCGCGCAGTTCGGCGAAGATCAGCGACAGCACACGGGCCGAGCCATAGGCCAGGATCAGCGCCAGCGGCACCGCCGTGATCGTGGCCGCGACCGATGTGGCACCATTGCCGGCACCGCCGCCCAGCGCGTCGATCGCGCGCTTGTAGAGGATCGGCACATAGACGTTCGCGGCCTTGGCCACGATCAGGCAGCAGACCGCGAGCACGACCCGAACCCGCAGGCCCAGCTCGCCGGGCGGCCAGAGGTAGGGGGCGAGCGTGCCGAGGGTGGCCAGGCTGCCACGGCGACGCGGCACGGCAGGCGAAGGGGCGTCCAACAATCGGTCCTTCCGGGAAGATTACCGTCGGGTAGGTGGCCCCGAGGCTCGGCGGATCAAGGGCTCACCCGTCCTTCCGGTGCAGCGGGAACCCAGCGCCACGCCCCTCCCGCCTGCGCGGGGATGACGGAATATGCAAGGACAACGGCACTACGGCTTCTTCGGATCCAGGTTGGGACTGCCGCCCAGCGGATTGCCGAACAGGTCGTGCGGCTGCACGATCGGGCCGTTGGCGGCGGGATCGGTGGGCGTCTGCTGCAGCATCTGGTTGATGCGCTGGGCATCTTGCCTGCTGGGCGGCGCGCTCGGGCGCGGCTGCAGTTGCTTGCCGTTGACGATCGGACCATGGGGCAGGTCGGCCGCGCCGGTACCGGGCGGCGTGGTGTCGTCCGAGGGCGCGCCGGTCTGCTGCAGGGTGGAGGTCGAGGTATGGGCGGCCGGCGAGGGCGTCTGGGCCAGGGCGCCGCCTGCCATCAGACCCGTGATCGCCAGGACCGCCACCTTTGCCGATATCGAAGCCATGATTTCCTCCACCGGTCTCTGTTCTATCTACGGCAAGATGTAGGATCAGGTTCCCGCCGATGCCAGACGGGCAAAGCCGGCTTCGAGATCGGCGATCAGGTCGGACGGATCCTCGAGCCCGGCATGGAAGCGCAGCAACTGGCCCGGGTCGTCCCAGGTGGTCGCCGTGCGCACCGTGCGCGGATCGTTCGGCATGACCAGGCTCTCGTAGCCGCCCCAGCTGGCGCCCATGCCGAACAGCTTGAGCCCATCCACGAACGCAGCCAGCGCCGGCCGTTCGACCGGGTGCAGCACGATCGAGAACAGGCCCGAGGAACCACGGAAGTCGCGTCGCCAGATGGCGTGGCCGGGATCGTCGGGCAGGGCAGGGTGCAGCACGCGGGCGACCTCGGGCCGGGCTTGCAGCCAGCGGGCCAGCGTCAGGCCGTTCTCCTGGCTGCGCGCCATCCGCACCGCCATGGTGCGCAGACCGCGCTGGGCCAGATAGAGGTCGTCCGGCCCTGAGCAATTGCCGAGCGCCTGGGCGGTCTTGCGCAACAGCGGCGCATCGTCGCCACGACCCAGCACGACGCCGATCATTACGTCAGAATGGCCGGTGACATATTTGGTCGCCGCCTCGACCACGACGTCGACGCCATGGTCGAACGGGTTGAAATACAGCGCGGTTGCCCAGGTATTGTCGTTCATCACCTTGGCGCCGCGCGCATGGGCGACGGCGACGATCGCCGGAATGTCCTGCACTTCGAAGGTGAGCGAGCCGGGCGACTCGGTGACGATCAGGCTGGTCTCCGGCCGCATCAGGTCGGCGATGCCGGCGCCGACCGTCGGATCATAATAGGTCGTCGTGACGCCGAATTTCGCCAGCACGCCGTCGCAGAACTTGCGGCACGGATAATAGGCGCTGTCGCTCACCAGGATATGGTCGCCGGCCTTGGTATGGGCCATCAGCCCGACCGAAATCGCCGCAAGGCCCGACGAGACCGCGACCGCGTCGTCGGCACCATAGATCTCGGCCATCGCCTGTTCGAACGCCCGGCTGGTCGGCGTACCGAAACGACCGTAGACATAGCCGTCGTGACCCGGCTTGAACACGCCCTGCCACGCGTCGAGCGTCGGCTGCAGGATGGTCGACGCGTGATAGACCGGCGGATTGACCACGCCGTGATTGTCGTGCGGCGAGCGCCCGGCATGGGCGAGACGGGTTTCGATCTTGGTGTGCGGGTCGGCGGACATGGGGCCTCGGGCGTGCAGTCTCGGATGCGGCTGCCATGTCACCACGAACCGCCGGGCGATGCCACCCCGCCCGGCGACGCTCCGCCGCTATTCCGCCGCGTGGGCGACCGGCTGCAACCGGCCTTTGCCTTCGCCCCGCTTGACGCCGATGAACAGCACCATGATCGAGGCGCCGAGGCAGAGGCAGCCCGAGATCATGAAGGCCTGGGTGTAGGAGCCGAGGTCGGTGCGCAGCAGCCCCGCGCCGAACGCGGCGAACGAGGCGCCCAACTGATGGGCGGCGGCGATCCAACCGAACATGATGCCGACGTTTTCCTTGCCGAACGCGTTGGTCGCGAGCCGTACGGTGGGGGGCACGGTGGCGATCCAGTCGAGCCCGTAGAACACGGCGAACAGCGACAATCCGGCGAAACTGAGGTCGAACGAGAAGGGCAGGAACAGCAGCGACAACCCGCGCAGCCCATAGTACCAGGCGAGCAGGTAGCGGTTGTTCCAGCGGTCGCTGAGCCAGCCCGACAGCGTCGTGCCGAAGAAGTCGAAGATGCCCATGGCGGCGAGCAGGCTGGCGCCGGTCACTTCGGGAATGCCGTGGTCGATGCAGGCCGGGATCAGGTGGGTCCCGATCAGTCCGTTGGTGCTGGCGCCGCACACGAAGAAGCTGCCGGCCAGCAGCCAGAAATCGCGCGAGCGGAAACCGCCGATCAGCGCGTTGATCGCGCGGGCCGCCGGGTTGCCGGTCACCTTGACCGGCGGCTCGACGCCTTCCGGTTCGCCATAGGCGCGCAGGCCGACGTCGCCCGGCCGGTCGCGCATGAAGATCGCGACGATCGGCACCATCACGGCTGCGACGCCGGCGACGGTGAGCGAGACGGAGCGCCAGCCGTACGCCTCGGCGAAGCTGGCCAGCATCGGCAGGAACACGAGCTGTCCGGTCGCGGTGCTGGCCGTCAGGATGCCCATGACCAGGCCGCGCCGCTCGGTGAACCAATGAGCGACGACCGTGGCGCCCAGCACCATGGCGGTGACGCCGGTACCGCAGCCGACGATCACGCCCCAGAACAGGATCAGCTGCCAAGGCTGGGTCATCAACGGCGTCAGGGCGACGCCGAACGCGATGACCGTCAGGGCGCACACCATGGTCCGGCGGATGCCGAACCGCTCCATGATCGCGGCAGCGAACGGACCGATCAGGCCGTAGAGCAGAATGTTGACCGCGACGGCGCCCGAAATGGTGGCGCGGCTCCAGTGGAACTCGTCTTCCAGCGGCACCATCAGCACGCTCGGCGTCGAACGCACGCCGGCCGCCGCCAGCAGGGTCAGAAAGGTGATCGCCGCCACGATCCAACCATAGTGCAGATTTTTCAGGCGCCTCATCGACCACTTCCCCATTCATGCTCGCCGGGCTGGTAATGTGAGAGACAGGTCTGTATCATGTCAACCGTGATCAACGACAGGACGGCATGTGGCATGAGCGGGGCTCGCAAACTGGTTCCGGAACCTTCGATCGACAAACCCACCGCCCGCGACCGGATTCTGAATGTCGCGAGCGACCTGTTCTATCACCAGGGCGTGCGCGCGGTCGGGATCGATACCATCATCGCGGCGGCCGGCGTCGCCAAGATGAGCCTCTACCGCGCGTTTCCGTCAAAGGACGATTTGGTCGCGGCCTATCTCGAAAAACGCAATCTGGAGTTCTGGGAGCGCTGGGACCGGACGATCGCCGACTATCCGGGCGATCCGCGCGCGCAGCTGGAAGGGCTGCTCGACGCCATCACCCAGCGCACGCTCTCCGAGGCGTATCGCGGCTGCCCGTTCCTCAACACCGCGACCGAATTCCCCGGCTCGACCCTGCCGGCCGACACGGTGATCCGCGCCCACAAGCGCGTGGTCAACGAACGGCTGCGCGCCATGGCGACGGCGGTCGGCGCCCGCGATCCGCAGATGCTGGCCGACCAGCTCCAACTGGTCATCGACGGCGCCTACAGCGCCGGCCAGGCCCTTGGCGTCGAGGGTCCGGCCAAGGCGCTGGCGTCGGCCGGCCGCGCACTGATCGCCGCCGCGGTCGACGCGTAAATCCGCGAAAAATAACCGCTTGACTTAGAGCGCGCTCTAACTTGTAGAAGTCTCAGCGTCGTGACGGAAACAGGTTGGAACATGAAGATCGGGGACCTCGCCAAGCGCACAGGCATGAGCACCCATACGCTCCGCTACTACGAGCGGATCGGGTTGCTGCCGTATGTGCCGCGGTCGTCGAGCCAGCGGGAATACGACGAGAGCATTCTGCCGTGGATCGAATTTCTGGGGCGTCTCAAGACGACCGGCATGCCGATCCGCGACATGGTGCGCTATGCCGGCCTGCGGGCGAAGGGTCCGGTCGGCGA
>NZ_DASZBY010000036.1:0-108109 GCF_035943795.1 Aliidongia sp.
GGATTGGCCTGATCGATCTTGGTGAACTGCAACAGCTTCTGCGCCATGAGGCCGCTCCGATACGCGGTCGAGGAACGCCCGGATGAACCAGGCTCGATCGGATATACGGGAGCAAACCGGCGGTTTCCAAGGAGAAAGGAATGGTAATACCCGGATCGGACCTTATTTCTGCAATGCGGGATGGGAATGTCGGAGCCGTTCCATCGAAATCGCGTGAAACGATCTTTCATTTGTTCCGATTCGGATTTATCGACCTAAAGCGTCCGAGGTGGATGGCGGCTCGAAACTTTTCTCCGTTAGTAGCTTCTTGGACGGTTTGAAAATGTCGTAAGAAACACGACGAAAAAGGGGCCGGAAACGTGCCGGCCCCCCCCGCTTCACCAATGATGTCAGCCGCAGATTATTTAGGCGGCGCTATCGTATAGTAAATCGCGTTCTCGCTGTACGAAATGAACAGATGCAACTTCGTCAGAAAATTCATGCCGACATACACATCCGGCTCGTCTTCGGGACTTTCTTTCAAATGACTCCCGATTTTTTCGACATGCGCTGCCGAGTTGATCGGAGCGATCTCAATTTTGGTATTATGCAGAGTGAGATCACCGAACGTCATGCTTTGAAAGACATGCTCGTATCTATCGAGCTTTACTCCCTCGATGCCGTACGCCTTCCCGACCTTAGGCGTGTCGATGGAACCAAAAGAGAGATCAAACCGGTCCTCGGCCGAGGCCATCCGCATCATGTTTGAGGGAGCCCCGGTGTCGATGATGCCAAGCATATTCTTGCCGTCGATGGCGATATTGATCAGCGGAGTATGGAGGATGCCGCCCACCTGGTAGCGTATCTTGGTCTTGAAGAATTCAGGTGCCCAATAGACGACGCGGTCCGCGCAATGCTCCGGCGAAAAGAGGTTCATCTTGCCGCCGGCGAAGTCGAATTCGACGTCGTAATTCTGGAGATAGTCCGTACCGAACAGCCCGACCGGCTCGCCGTCGGTACCATCGCCGCCACTCGGCATCACGGCGAAATCGGCATTCCGACTGACCGCCTCACCCATCTTCAGCGTAGTCACCCGCGTTTTCTGGTTTATCGCCTTGCCGGTCAGACCGAACAGGACGCTCGGCATTTCTTCGATCGGCATGCCCAGGCGCTCGGCGAATTTTTTGCTCACCATGGAGGCCACACCCCCGGTGTCGACCCGTATCTTGACTGGAACGTCATTGATTTTGACGTCGACAACCAATGTGTTGTAGCGAGTGACCTCAGCCGGAATCGATGCGAGAAGCTTCAAGGTGCAGTCGGTGGCGGCATGACTCGCATCGATCCAAAGACCAGCAACAGAGATCAATGCGCAGCCGAGAATTCTAAAGGTGCAGGGTAAGGTCATGTTCGCGCTCAGGATGATTCCGATGAATATTTTCTAGCATCGAAATCGGCGGCATGCCACAGGGAGCGAGGGCCCGGCGGAACGCGGGCTGAAGGGCGTCGCCAAGAATGAAAGGCCCGGGCTTGGAATGGAACGACATAAGGCTGTTCCTGGCGGTAGCCCAGGCCGGTAGCCTGTCGGCGGCGGCGCGTCAGGAGCGGGTCGGCATCGCTACGGTCGGGCGACGGGTGCATGCGCTCGAACAGGCGCTTGGCCTGCGGCTGTTCGACCGCCTGCCCGAGGGCTATGCGCTGACGGCCGAGGGACGCGATTTCGTGCCGCTGGCCGAGGACATGCGTGGGGCGGCCGAATCGATCCGGCGCCGGTCCGAAGCGACCGAGATCGACGGCGGAACCGTGCGGCTGACCGCGAACGACTGGGATACCCGGTTCCTCTCGTCGCGCTGGGCTCGGCTCGTGGGGGCGCTGCCGGGAATCACGCTCGAATTGGGCCAATCCCACATGCCGACCAATCTCGCCCGGCGCGACGCGGACCTGGCGATCACCACGGCGCTGCCCGCTGCGGGCGACCTGGTAGCACGCAAGCTGAAGCCGTTCGGCTATGGCATCTATGGCGCCCGAAGCTTTCTGGAGGCGCGGCCCGAGGCCCGGGCCTGCCCGCCCGATCCGGCGCTCTGGGTCGGGCTCGACGGGCCGCATCAGTATTTTCCGGTCGCCCGCTGGCTGGCCCGGCACCTTGGCGGGCCGGCACAGGCCAGCCGGACGAGCAACCATCTGGTCATGCAGGACCTGGTCGCGAGCGGTGCCGGCCTCGGATTGCTCGCCTGCTTCTCCGGTGACGCGGATCCCCGGCTGGAGCGGCTGGGCGCGCCGCTCGCGGAATTGATCGAGGATCGCTGGCTGCTGGTCCACGCCGACTTGAAACGTGTACCGCGCATCCGCCGGTCGATCGAGGCGCTCGCCCGATTGTTCCTCGACGAGGCGCCGTCCCTCGCCGGTCGCGGCTGAGCGGCCGTCAGGCCGGCTTGTGCGGGGCGAAGCGCCCACCGATGCGGAACCGCTCCAGGTAGCTCTGCAGGATCACCTCGGGCGCCGTCGGCGTAATCCCGAGGTCGACCAGCGTCTTGGCGCCGGGCGAGACGACATTGTCGCTCTTCAGCAGCAGGACCTGGTCGCGCGTCAGCAACCGGCCGGGCAGATGCTCGAGGATGGCCGCCTGGAAGGTGGCGAGGCCGAAGGGGATCGAGACGAGCGGGAAATTGGGCCGGTCGATCTCGCGCAGCATGATCCGCATCAACTCGGCGAAGCTATAGACGTGCGGGCCGCCCAATTCATAGGTCTGGCCGGCGGTGTCGGGCCGGTCGAGCACCACCATCGCCGCATTGGCGACGTCGCCGACATAGACCGGCTGGAACCGGGTCTCGCCGCCGCCGATCAGGGGCAGGAACGGCGAAAGTCGCGTCATGGCGGCGAACCGGTTGAAGAACTGATCCTCCGGCCCGAACACGATCGAGGGGCGCAGGATGGTTGCGCTCGGAAAAGCCGAGCGGACCGCGATTTCACCCTCGGCCTTGGATTTGGCATAGAGCGAGGCCGACGCCGCATCGGCGCCGATGGCCGAGAATTGGATGAAGCGGTCGACGCCGGCCGACGCAGAGGCGCGGGCGATGCGATGGGCGCCCTCGTGCTGCAGGGCGTCGAAGCGTTGCCGGCCGCTTTGCGCCAGGATGCCCACGAGGTTGACGACCAGCTCCGACCCGCCGACCGCTGCCATGACCAGTTCCTCGTCGCGGATGTCGCCATTCACCAGGACGATCTGGCCGACGTCGCCCATCGGCTGCAGATAGTTGCCGCGTCGCGCATGCCGGCCGACCACCGCGACCGTCACGCCGCGCTGGGCCAGCCGCTTCACGATGTAGCGTCCGATGAAGCCGGTGCCTCCGAAGACCGTCGCGCGGCGAATGGGAGCCATGTTCAGACCTCTCAAAGCGTTTCCGATCAACGAAAACACTAACACGTAAAAAGGCTTGGCGCTCCCAAGGCTCGGCCAATCTTTTGCGGGGCCGCGCGGCGCCCGCCCGGACCGGGCGGTCCGGATGGCGACGTGAAAAGTCTGGTTGACAAGGCCTGCGGGCTCCCTTATCACCCGGCTCCTCACCTAAGCCCAGGTGGCGGAATTGGTAGACGCGCTGGTTTCAGGTATCAGTGGGGGCAACCTCGTGAAAGTTCGAGTCTTTTCCTGGGCACCATAGTGATCCTCCCGTCCGTCTGATCTTGCAGAAGATCGGATGGACGGGGAGGGACCTCTTCTCCGCAGGACACCGCCCGTGACCGTTACTTATCACCGCGGCGATCTGCCCGCCGGCCTTTCCTTCGGAAATTCAGTCGCCATCGATAGCGAGACCATGGGCCTCAACCCGTGGCGCGATCGTTTGTGCGTTGTGCAGCTGTCGGCCGGCGACGGCACGGCCCATATCGTCCAGCTGCCGCTCGGCGAGTATGACGCGCCCAACCTCAAGGCGCTCCTGACCGATCCGGCCGTCACCAAGCTGTTCCATTTCGGCCGATTCGACATCGCCGTGATGAAGCAGTACCTGGGCGTGGTCACGGCGCCGGTCTATTGCACCAAGATCGCTTCCAAGCTCGTACGCACCTTCACCGACCGCCATGGCCTGAAGGACCTGTGCAAGGAGCTGCTGAACATCGAGCTGTCGAAGCAGCAGCAGTCTTCCGACTGGGGCGCCGATGAGCTGACCGAAGAACAGCTGAAATACGCCGCGTCCGACGTGCTGTATCTTCACCAGATGAAGGAAAAGCTCGACGTGATGCTGGCGCGCGAGGGCCGGACCGAACTCGCCCAGGCCTGTTTCGACTTCCTGCCGGCGCGCGCGCTGCTGGATCTGGCCGGCTGGCCGGAGAGCGACATCTTCGCCCATTGAGGGCGGGATGGGCCCCCGGCCTTGGAGCCCTGCGCTCCGGTGCCGGAAGGTCTGTGTGTTTGCCGCGCCGCGGTGAATTGACTTAAGCCGAGGGCTCCTCTATAGACGGGCGCTCGAATTTTGATGCCTAAGCGTTTGGAGTTTTCGTCGTGAAGCGCACCTATCAGCCCAGCAAGATCGTCCGTAAGCGGCGCCACGGCTTCCGCGCCCGCCTCGCCACGGTCGGCGGACGTAAGGTGCTGGCCGCCCGTCGCAGCCGCGGCCGCAAGCGTCTGTCGGCCTAACGGCCGCTTCAAGCGGCCTCCCATGCCCCGTACTCTCGGCCGGATGACAGAGCGCAAGGATTTCTTGCGCGTCGCGGGCGGGAGACGCAAATGGGTGGCCCCCGGCCTGATTCTGCAGGTTGCGCTCAGCGACGCACCTGAGATGGCCGGGCCCCATGCCGAGGGGCGCCGCATCGGTTTTACCGCATCGAAGAAAGTCGGCAACGCCGTCGCCCGCAACCGCGCCAAGCGCCGTCTGCGCGCGGCGGCGCGTGCTTTGGTGGCGGACAACGGCCTGCCCGAACACGACTTCGTGCTGATCGCGCGGCAGGAAACCGGCGGTGTGCGCTACGCGCAATTGCTGGCAGAACTTGAAAAAGCCTTGCGACGGCTCAAAGTCTGGCGCGATGGTCCGGCCGCTTTCTCGGCATCGGCCGAGTAGCGAGGCGATCATGGCGCGTGTGTTGCGGGGGCTAATCTGGCTCTACCGGATGCTGGTCTCGCCATTGCTGGGACCGAAATGCCGATTCGAACCGAGCTGTTCGGCCTATGCCATGGAGGCGATCGGCCGCCACGGCGCCTGGTCCGGCAGCTGGATGTCGCTATGCCGGCTCGGCCGCTGCCACCCCTGGGGCGGTAGCGGCTACGATCCGGTTCCCGAGAATATCGCGCCTGCGCCGGCCGACGGTCGCGCGCATCATACTGGATGTCGGCACGCCCGTTAGGGTGGCGTGCCCTGAGAGGACCCATGCAGGGAATGGAGCAACGCAATCTCGTCGTCTTTATCGCGCTCGCCATCGCGATTCTGCTCGGCTCCCAGTATCTCCTACCGCATCCGCAGCGGCCGGTGCAGACCGCCGAACAGGCGGCTCAGAACAATGCCGCCAACGTTTCGCCGGCCGGACCGAACGCGCCCACCGGCACGCAATTGCCGAACGCCGCTACCGAGGCGGCCGCGACCGAGACGCGCGACCAGGTGTTGGCCGAAACGCAACGCATTGCCATCGATACGCCGAACCTGAAGGGCTCGATCAATCTGAAGGGCGCGCGATTCGACGACCTGACGTTGACGCGCTATCGCGAGACCATCGATCCGGCGAGCCCGGCCATCGTGCTGCTGTCGCCCTCTGGCGCCCCCAATGCCTATCGCGCCTCGCAGGGCTGGATCGCCAAGGACCCGTCGGTCAAGCTGCCGAACGATGACACGGTCTGGCAATCCTCCGGCGGCACGCTGTCGCCCAAGACCCCGGTCGCCCTGACCTGGGACAACGGCGCCGGCCTGACCTTCAAGCGCGAAGTCTCGGTCGACGACAATTTCCTGTTCACGATCAAAGACACGGTCGCGAACGCGGGAACGGCCCCCGTCGCCCTCTATCCCTATGCCTCGGTCGCGCGGACCGGCGAACCGGCGGCGTCTTCGACCTGGGTATCCTACGAAGGGCCGATCGGCGGCTATACGACCGGCGCAGAGGAACTGAGCTACAAGGACGTGGCGGCAGGCAAGACGGTGCCCAAGGAAACGGTCGGCGGTTGGTTGGGCTTCTCCGACAAATATTGGCTGGCCGCGGTGGCGCCGGATCAGAAAACCGCCATCACGGCGCGCTTCTCCCATTCCGGCACTGGCGAGACCCAGACCTTCCAGGCCGACTATCTGGGTGCGGAGACCGATGTCGCCCCCGGTGCGTCGATCGACAATAGCGGCGTCGTCTTCGCCGGCGCCAAGGAAGTGAAGCTGCTCGACCATTACACCAAGAATGCCGGCCTGCCGAATTTCGATCGTGCGGTCGATTTCGGCTGGTTCTATTTCCTGACCAAGCCGATCTTCTACCTGCTCGACTGGCTCTATGCCCAGGTCGGCAATTTCGGCATCGCCATCCTGATGCTGACGGTCGTCATCAAGGGCCTGTTCTTCCCTTTGGCCAACAAGGCCTTCAAGAGCATGGACAAGATGAAGCAGCTTCAGCCGGAAATGGCGAAGCTGAAGGAACAGTGCGGCGACGACAAGGTCAAGCTGCAGCAGGAAACCATGGCGCTCTACAAGCGCATGGGCGTCAACCCGGTCGCGGGCTGTCTGCCGATGCTGCTGCAGATCCCGGTGTTTTTCTCGCTGTACAAGGTGCTCTATGTCACCATCGAGATGCGGCATGCGCCGTTCTTCGGCTGGATCCAGGATCTGTCGGCACCGGATCCGACGACCCTGTTCAACCTGTTCGGCCTCATCCCCTGGACGCCGCCGCAGTTCCTGATGATCGGCGCCTGGCCGGCGATCTACTGCATCACCATGTTGCTGCAGCAGCGCATGCAGCCGACGCCGCCCGACCCGACGCAGGCGCGCATGATGCAGTTCATGCCGTTCGTCTTCACCTTCATGCTCGGCAAATTCCCCGCCGGCCTGATGATCTACTATTCCTGGAACAACATCTTGACGGTCGGCCAGCAGATGCTGATCCGCCGCCGGGGCGCCGCGGCCGCTGCCGCCCGCGCCAGGGCCTGAGATGGACAGCGAACTGGAGCCGTCGCCCGCGTCCCTCGATGCCGGGCGACGGCTGTTCGCTGCCGAATGCGGCTTCACCAACGGATCGACCAAGCTGGAAACCATCCCGGCCGCGACCCTGCCTGAAGTGGCATTTGCCGGACGCTCCAACGTCGGCAAGTCGAGCCTGATCAACGGCCTCACCGGCCGCAACACGCTGGCGCGCACCTCCAACACGCCGGGGCGGACCCAGCAGCTCAACTTCTTCGACCTGGGGTCCCGCCTGGTCCTGGTCGATATGCCCGGCTATGGCTATGCCAAGGCGCCGAAGACCCAGATCGCCGCCTGGAACGGGCTGGTGAATGATTTCCTGCGCGGCCGCTCGACCCTTCGGCGCGTCTGCGTGCTGATCGACGCGCGCCACGGGCTGAAGGACGTCGACGAGCCGATCATGAAGATGCTCGACGGCTCGGCAGTGTCCTACCAGATCGTGCTGACCAAGGCGGACAAGGTCCGTCCGAACGAACTCGCCGCCCGGATGCGCGAGATCGGTGCGGTGCTGGCGACCCACACGGCGGCGCATCCGGTCATTCACGCGACCAGCTCCGAGGATGGTACGGGCATCGCCGTGCTCCGCGCGGCGCTCACCGCGCTTGCAGCGGTAACCTCAGTCGTCTAATCGGGTCCTACGAGAAAGAAACCACGCGGAGCGAGAGGGCCGCCCGATGATCAGTGAACAAGAAATCGCGCTCAAGGCGGAAATCCTGTCCGAGGCGCTGCCCTTCATGAAGCGCTATGCCGGCAAGACCGTCGTGGTGAAGTACGGCGGCCATGCCATGGGCGACACCGTGCTGGGCGCCCGCTTCGCGCGCGACGTGGTCATGCTGAAGCAGATCGGCGTCAATGTCGTGGTCGTCCATGGCGGCGGCCCGCAGATCGGCCAGATGCTCGAGCGGCTGAAGATCAAGTCGTCGTTCATCGACGGGCTGCGCGTCACCGACAAGGAGACGGTCGAGATCGTCGAGATGGTGCTGGCGGGCTCGATCAACAAAGAGATCGTCGGCCTGATCAATGCCGCCGGCGGCACCGCGATCGGCCTGTCGGGCAAGGACGGCGGCCTGATCCGCGCCCGGAAACTGACTCGGACCAAGCGCGATCCGGACAGCAACATCGAGCAGTTGCTGGACCTGGGCTTCGTCGGCGAACCGACGGAGATCAATACCGGCGTGCTGGATCTGCTGACACGCTCCGACATCATCCCGGTCATCGCGCCGATCGGCCTCGGGGCCGAGGGCGAGACCTACAACATCAACGCCGACACCTCGGCCGGTGCCATCGCCGGTGCGCTGAAGGCCTCACGCCTGCTGATGCTGACCGACACTGCCGGCGTGATGGACCAGGACAAGAAGGTCATGCCCGAAATCTCGGTCGATCAGGCGCGCGCCATGATTGCCGACGGCACGATCTACGGCGGCATGATCCCCAAGATCGAGACGTGCCTGGACGCGGTCGACCAGGGTGTCGAAGCGGCGGTCATCCTCGACGGCCGCAAGGCACACGCGATTCTGGTCGAGCTGTTCATCAGCTCGGGTGCCGGCACGCTCATTCGGAAGAAATGACGGGTCCGGCGCCGCCCGATCGGGCGGCGCCGGATTTCCGGAATTACCGAACTCTGCCTGCAACGATATAGAACAGCCCGCCGCCGGCCGCGTGATAGCGCCGTTCGGCTATGGACGCGCTCGCTTGCGCATTGCCGTCGAGCATCGCCTGCCAACCCCTTTCGATCATGAACTCGTCGGCGCCGCCTGCCGCGAGGTCGGCGGCGAACTCGGTCCGGTCGTACGGACCGGAACCTTCCCGCTGCCATCGCTCGATCGCGGCCAGTTGCGCTTGCTGCTCAGGCGGGCCGTAGGGCGGCACGAGGGCCAAGGCCCGGTCGGACAGCCAGACGCGAATGTCCGCCAAGCCCGCCGCCGCGAAGAGGCCGGGCAACAGATCGCCCAGATATTCGCAGCCGAGGCCGCGCCGCCGCCGCCCCTCGACCAGCCGCATGGCGATCGATGCTTCCTCGATCTGCCGATCGAGCGGCATGTCCGCGGTCAACGAAGAGACGGCCATGCGGTTGAACAGGTTGTTCGGCTCGACCGCGACCACCTGACCGCCGGGCCTGGTCACGCGGATCATTTCGGCGATCGCCGACATCGGCTGGGCCAGATGGATCAACAGGGTCTGGCAGGTCGCAAGATCGACGCTCCGATCGTCGAGCGGCAGTGCCGTGGCGTCGCCCTCGACGAAGCGCGTGGACAGGTCCGGCCAGAGTCGTGCGAAACGCTGGCGAGCGCCGGCCACGTTCGCCGGGTCCCGGTCGATGCCGATCATTTCGGCATTGGCCGGCAGATGACGGGCAAGCAGGCCGCCCCAATGGCCGATGCCACAGCCGACGTCGGCTAACACACCGACCCGGTCGAGCCCGAGGCGCCGGGCCAGCAGGTCGAGATAATCGTCATTCCACCAATAATCCCGCTCCTCGCCGAAATAGGCCGAAGAGTGCGGGCGAGACTCGAAGTCGCTCATTTCCCAATTCCTTGAAGACATGCAGAGGCATCCGCGGCGACACGGACGCTGAGAAGTCGAAAAGGCGGGAGCGCTTACATGGGACGAAGTATAGCGGATGCCGACGGGGCGGCAAGCGGCGGCGTCGCGTTGGCTTACGCGCTCAACCCGACCGCGCCGCCATCGGGCTGCAAGGGGATCAGCGGTACCGCTCCGGTGCGGGCATAGCTGATTTCGCCGCTCCAGCCGCTGATCAGCAGCGAGTCGCGGAATGTCCGCTCGACCAGTGCCCGCAGGCCGTCGTCGAGCGATTTTTCACTGCGAAGGACCAGGTCGAAGCGCCGCTCGCGCACCAGGCCGTCCAGCTGCATGGCGCCGAGGCGGACCAGCTGAAGTTCTATGACGAATCGCTCGCCGCCGCCCTTCTCCCGCTCTTCCTCGCCGGGCGTGCGGCGATAGAGGCGCATGGGCTTGGTCGTGGCGAGGCCCAGGTAGGGCAGGATCGTGATGGACCAGTCACCCGGCGGTGCCGGCCGGGTCTGGCCGATCTGGCTCGCGTCGGTGTCGAGCCGGGTCGCGACATCGCTGCGCCCGGCATCGACCAGTGCCTTGCGAATCGGGGGATCGGGCCAACGGAGCGGCGGCGGTCCCATCTTGAGGCCGCCCAGGAAATTGAGGATCAAGGAGGCCAGATGGTCGCTCGGCTGCAGGGAAAGCTGGGCCTGGATCTGTTGGGCCAGCGCCGGCGCGATCGGCGCCAGGATCTGGGCGGCATCCTGCAATGCAGGCTGGCCCTGCCGCGCGTCTTCGACGGGTGTTTTCGGGAGCGCCGGCTTTTCCGACGACACCGGCGGCGCCACCGCGGTGATCTTCAGCTGAATCGCGGCGCCGGTCGCGGGCGGCATGTCCTGAACGGGGATCGACAGAGTGCCGACCGCGGTCTCGACCAGGGTCTCGCTGTCCGACGATGTGGGCAACACCCGTCCGGCGAGGACGGTCGTGAGCGCCGTGAAGTTGGCGAGGTCGAGCGGCTGCGCCGTCGGGGCCGTCCCCGCCGTCGCCGGCGGCTGGGGCAGGGTCGGTGCCGCGGGGTCCGCCGCGCCTTCTGTACCATTGTCCGTCGGCAGGTTGGCCGGCTCATCCGAATCGACCGGAGTGGGCGGCACGGTGCCGAGCGGGTTCCGGGCGTCGATGGTATCCGCCGGCTCCGACTCGACCGTGCCAATCGACAGCGTCGCAAGATATCGGGTGCCGGCCGCGATCGGCGCGCTGCCGAGGCGCGCCGGGGCCGGACGGAGCAGGGTGGCGATCACGCTTTGGGCATCGGCCTGCACCACGTCGCCGGCGGCCTGGGTCGCGAGCGACGTCACGCCGCCGTCGCCCGACAAGGCCGCTTCGATCGCCACTTCGTCTTCGAGGCTGATCGCCGCGAACAGGGTCGACGCCAAGGTCGCCGGCAGCACGGGGAGGGTGCCGGCTGCCAGCGGTGGCACCATGGTGGCGGGAGCGGGCGGTGTGCCGGGCTGGGGTGGTACGACCGTGCCCGTCAACTGGCTGCTGACCAGCTTGCCATCGACCGTCAGGACCGCGACTTGAGGGGTCGGCGAGATCGACACGATGCGCACGGCGACGGCGCTGCCGACAGTCAGCGGCAATTCCGGCGGATGATGCAGCACCAGTTCCGGGCCGGCCTTGGTCTGCAGGGCGAAGGTGCCGTCGGCGCGGACGTCGGTGACGGTGCCCGTGACGATGCTGCCGGGGCCGGCGGCGTCCTGCAGGGTCTGGACCAGACCATTGCGCACGGCATCGCCGCCATAGGCTCCCAGCACCTGAACGACGACGACCTGGGCCGGTCCGGTCGCGGTGCCGGCTGCGGCAGCAGCCTGGCTGACCGAGCTGGTCGGCGTCGCGCTGGTGACGCTCATCGCGCGGCCCCGATCGTCGCGTGCCTAGAAGGTTTCGATCAGGCGCTGCGCGATCGCCTGGATGTCCTGGGCCGCCTCGGTGTTGGGATAGCGGGTCAGGAGCGAGCTCTGCTTGCGGATCGCCTCGCGGACATGCTGGTCCCGCCGGATGATGCCGCCCAGTTCCGGCTCGATCTTGAGGAACTCGCGGCAGGCCTTCAGCAGGATCCCGTAGGTGCGCTCGCCCTCGCGGATCGAGGAGGCCATGTTGACCACGATGCGCAGGTCGGCGTTGGGCCGTTCCATCGCCGTCACCTTGATGAAGGCATAGGCGTCGGTGATCGCCGTCGGCTCGTCGGTCGTGACCACGATGCAGGCGCGGGCTTGGGTCGCGAACGAACGGACCGTGCGCTCGATGCCGGCGCCCATGTCCATGATCACGAAATCATAGCCGTTCGACAGCAGGGCGAGGTCGTTGCGGAGCGCTGCGAGCTTGCTCGGCGGAATCTGCGCGAGCGAGCCCGTGCCCGACCGGCCGGCGATGATGTCGAAGCCGCCGGCCGGATAACGGGTCGCGGCCTCCGCCAGCGTGGTCTGGCCGGCCAGCACGGTACCGAGGTCGCGGTGGGGCATCATGCCCAGCTGCACGTCGACGTTGGCCAGGCCCAGATCGCCGTCGAACAGCAGCGCCTTGCGGCCGGCCAAGGTCAGGGCATGGGACAGGGTGATCGAGAACCAGGTCTTGCCGACGCCACCTTTGCCCGATGCAACGGCGAGGAGGTTGGTGCGCTGGTTCGCGGAATTCGGCGCCGTCTGCCGGAGGTCGAGCGGGACGATCATGGGCGGGCACCTTGAGAAACAGATTGTGTAAGCGTAACGGCGGACGGTTCGGGCATCAACATGCGGGCGAGACCCATGGGATCGAGCGGGTTCAAACCATCGGCAACCGATGGCGTCATGCTGTAGTCGGCGAAGGCGACCGCCGCGGCATCGGCGGCGGCAAGCATGCTGCCGAGCCGGCGGACCATGTCGAGCCGCGTGACCAGCACGCGGCCGACGCCCAGCCGGGCGAATTCATAGGATTGCTCCATCGCGTCGACCACATCGCCGCCGCCGGCGATGACCAGCAGCGGCTCGACCGAGATCGACCTTGCCAGGCCCTGGATCTCGGCCATGTCGCGCGGTGCGTAAGGGTTCACACCCGGCGTGTCGATCAGGATGTAATCGTCGGGCGCCGCGGCTTCGATCAGGCGAACCAGCTGCTTTTCGGTCTCGGCCGTCTGCAGCGGCAGCTTCATCAGGCGGGCGAAGGCGTCCAGCTGCTCGATGCCGCCGGCCCGGATCGTGTCGGTGGTGATGAGGCGCACCGATCGTCCAGCCATCACCGCGCGGAACGCGAGCTTCGCGACGCCGACCGTCTTGCCGGCCCCGGGTGCCCCGACCAGCATCAGCGGCTGGTTGATCCGCTTGTCGATGATCAGCGGCTTGAAATTGAACGTGCCGGCGAGCGCGCCTGCGAGCGCCTCCAGCGGGTCGTCGGCACCGACCAGGAAGCTCGCGTCGATCAGGCGTTCCAGCAGCCGGTTCGGCAGGCCGTGTGCCATCAACGCCTCGTGGACCAGATCGATCGGGTCTTCGTCGGAGGCATGGCCGTAGGTATCGAGCGAGACCTGACCGACCGTCGGCAGGTCGTCCTCGACCTCCTCGATCGCGGCGACCAGTTTGACGCCGTGCTCGGTCGTCTCCGAAGACACGATGATCGCATCTTCGCCCAGCTCGCGGCGCAGCATGTCCATGGCCTGGACCATGGTGGGGGCGATGAGAGTCCTAAGACGCATCGCCGGCTATCCGTGCTGGGCTCGGTTTGAAGGTGCTCATCAGATGTGTCCCAGCGTTTTGATCCGGGCCTTCGGGTGAACTTCGTTTTGCGACATGACCACGGTGGCCGGCCGAAAGCGCTCGATGATCGACCGAACGTAGGGCCGGATCGCCGGGCTGGTTAGCAGAACCGGGGTCTCTCCTACCATATTGAACCGCTCGAAGGCTTGACGAACCGCGACGATGAATTCCTGGAGCCGGCTTGGCGCCATCGAAAGCTGCTTATCGTCGCCGTGGCTTACGATCGACTCGGCGAAAGTCTGTTCCCATTGCGGTGACAAGGTTACCAAGGGAATGTACCCGGCTTCACTGATATTCGCATCGCTGATCTGCCTGGCGAGCCGCGCACGCACATGTTCGGTGATATTCGTGATGTTGCGGGTATATCCGCAGGCTTCAGCGATGCCTTCGAGCGCGGTCGGCAGATCGCGAATCGAGACGCGCTCCTGTAGCAGGTTCTGCAGCACGCGCTGCACGCCGCCGGTCGAGATCATCGAGGGGATCAGTTCGCCCAGCAGTTTCTGGTGGTCCTTGTCGACGTCGTTCAGCAGCTTCTGGGTCTCGCTGTAGGACAACAGCTCCGGCATGTTGTCCTTCATCAGCTCGGTCAGGTGGGTCGTGATCACGGTCTGCGGGTCGACCACGGTCAGGCCCCGGAACGTTGCCTCCTCGCGCAGATGGTCGGCGATCCACATGGCCGGCAGGCCGAAGGTCGGTTCGACCGTGTTCTCGCCGGGGAGCGTGATCGGCTCGCCGCGCGGATCCATCACCAGCAGCATGGTTGGCCGCAGTTCGCCGCGCCCGGCCTCGATCTCCTTGACGCGGATGACATAGGTATTGGCCGCCAGTTGCAGATTGTCCTGGATGCGCACCGAGGGCATGACGAAGCCCATGTCGGACGCCAGTTGCCGGCGCAACGCTTTGATCTGGTCCGTGAGGCGCGACGAGCGCTCGTCGTTGATCAGCGGCAGCAGGCCGTAGCCCAGTTCGAGCCGGACCAGGTCGATTGCGAGCGCGGTCGAGATCGGCTCTTCCTTGGGCTGCGGCTTCGGGAGTGCGGCATCGAGCATCGCATCCTCGGCCGCGACCTTCGCCAGACGCGCGCGCGGCAGCGCGTAGGCGCCCCAGCCGGCCAGGATCGAAAACGCGATGAACGGGATGAACGGGATGCCGGGTACGATGGACAGCGACCCGGCCAGGAACGAGACCATGCCGAGCGCGGTCGGGTAGGCCGACAGCTGGCTGAACAGCGCCTGGTCGGCCGAGCCCTGGATGTTGCCCTTCGACACCATCAGGCCGGCCGCGGTCGAGACGATCAGCGCCGGGATCTGCGAGACCAGACCGTCGCCGACGGTCAGGATCGTATAGGTATTGAGCGCCTGCATGAACGGCAGGTCGCGCTGCACGATGCCGATGACCAGGCCGGCGGCGATGTTGATGCCGGTGATGATGAGCCCGGCGACCGCGTCGCCGCGCACGAATTTCGAGGCACCGTCCATGGCGCCGAAGAAGTTGCTCTCGCCCTCGAGATCGGCGCGCCGTTTCTTCGCGGTCGTCTCGTCGATCAGGCCCGCGCCCAGATCGGCGTCGATCGCCAGCTGCTTGCCGGGCATGCTGTCGAGGGTGAAGCGCGCGGCCACTTCGGCGATACGGCCGGAGCCCTTGGTGATGACCACGAAATTCACCGTCACCAGGATCGCGAACACGATCACGCCGATGACGAAATTGCCACTCATGACGAAACCGCCGAAGGCCTGGATGACCTTGCCGGCCGCGGCCGTGCCCTCGTGACCGTGGCCCAGGATAAGCCGGGTCGACGCCATGTTGAGCGCCAGGCGCAGCATGGTCGACATCAGCAGGACGGTCGGGAACGTCGAGAATTCCAGCGGCTTCTGGATGAACAGCACGACCATCAGGATGAGGACCGAGAGGGTCATCGACATGGCGAGCGAGATGTCGAGCAGGAAGCTCGGCATCGGCAGCACGAGCACGGTCAGCACGGCGACCACGCCCAGGGCCAGCGCGATCTCGCCGCGCAGCAGCGAGGTCGACAGGCGCTTGCCCAGGCCCTGGAAGCCGCCGGCCATGGCGAACGCACCCGTGCCGGCCGTGCCCGAAGGGCCCGGTGCCGACGTGGTCTGGATCGCTTGTGGGCTGGAAGTATCGGCCATGGTTTAGCGGTTCTGTCTCATCTGTTGGTGTGGGGCGATCGGATCAGGCCCGGGCCTCGACGTCGCCGGGCAGGGGCACCGACAGGCCCTCCTGCTTGTACTGCTGCAGCTTGTTGCGCAGCGTACGGATCGATATGCCCAGAATGCCGGCGGCATGGGTCCGGTTGCCCAGGCAATGCTGCAAGGTTTCGATGATCAGGTCGCGCTCCACGTCGGCCACGGTCCGGCCGACCAGCGTGCCGACCGGGGCGCCGCCGCCGGCACCCGGCGGCATGGCGCTGGCGCCGGCACCGGCGGGGCGCGGCGGATGGGCCGGGGCGATGACGAAGCCGGAATTCTGCGGGGCTGCCGGTTCGGGGCCAAGCCGCATGCCGGTCAGCATGATCGCGTCCGTATCGATCTGGCCGCCGTTCGACAGCAGCACGGCGCGATGGATCGTATTCTCCAGTTCGCGCACATTGCCGCGCCAGTGATGGCGCACCAGCATCGCACGGGCCGCGTCGCTCAGGCCGTGATAGTCGACGTCGTTCAGCTCCGAATATTTCTTGGCGAAATGCTCGGCCAGGGCCGCCACGTCGGCCGGCCGCTCGCGGAGCGCCGGCAGGCGCAGGGTCACGACGTTCAGGCGGAAATACAGGTCGTCACGGAACTGGCCTTGGCGCACGGCCTCCTCCATGTCTCGGTTCGAGGTGGCGATGACGCGGATATCGATCTTGACCGGCTGGCTGCCGCCGACCCGATCGATTTCGCGTTCCTGGATCGCGCGTAGCAGCTTTGCCTGCAGGCGCGGGTGCATTTCGGTCACTTCGTCGAGCAGCAGGGTGCCGCCATGGGCTTCCTCGAACTTGCCGAGACGGCGGGCGACGGCGCCGGTGAAGGCGCCCTTCTCGTGGCCGAACAGCTCGGACTCGAGCAGCTGCTCGGGAATGGCGGCGCAATTGATCGAGATGAACGGCTTCTCGGCGCGCCGGCTCTTGCGGTGCAGGTGGCGCGCCATGATTTCCTTGCCGGTACCGCTCTCGCCGGTGATCAACACAGAAGCGTCCGATGGTGCGATCTGATCGGCCAGGCGCAGGACCTGCCCCATGACCGGATCGCGGAACACGAGCTGGTGGCTTTCGGCGGCGACCGCTTCGAGGACCGAGGCGATCAGCTGGGCGTCCGGCGGCAGCGGGATATATTCCTTGGCGCCGGCCTTGATGGCGCGCACCGCGGACTCGGCATCGGTGCCGACGCCGCAGGCGACGACCTGAATATGGATCCGTTCGGCCTTGAGCGACTGCACCATCCGGCCGACGTCCAGCTTGACGTCGATCATCACCAGGTCGGCGCCCTGGCCGGCGCGCAGCGCCGCCATGGCTTTGTCGATGTCGTCGATCTGCGCGACCTTGGCGCCGCGCGACAGCGCGATCTTGCCGGCGGCGCTGATGTAGCCCGAGAGCGGTCCGACGATGAGAAGACGCATATCCGAATTCCTAGTCGAAGTAGCTGATGCGCTCGGCCGGCGGCAGGATGCCGTTCAGCATCACTTCCAGCCGGCGCGGGCTTTCCTGGCGCGCGATGGCATTCGCCGCCAGGATGGTGAGGTTATGGACGAGGGCCTCGGCATGGTTGTTCCGGTCGAGCTTGGCCGCGAGCGGCAGCAGCACCATGTTCGCCAGCACCGCGCCATAGAGCGTCGCCAGGATCGCCACGGCCATGGCCGGGCCGATGGTCGTGGGGTTGTTGAGGTTCGACAGCATCTGCACGAGGCCGACCAGGGTGCCGATCAGCCCCATGGCCGGGGCGACTTCGCCGGCACGGCGCAACATGTCGCCGCCGACCCGATGGCGGGCGAGCATGGCCGACAGCTCGGCGCGCAGCTGCCGCTCGATCTCGTCGGGCGGCGTATTGTCGATGACCAACGCGAGTGCCTTGATCAGGAACCAGTCGTCCTTGAGTTTCGGCAGCAGGTCTTCGAGCGCCAGGAAACCCTGGCGCCGCGAGGCTTCGGCCAGGGCGACCAGGCGCGACGCGGCATGGTGCGCCGCCGGCACCCGCCGGATCGTCGCGGTGGCGAGGGCCGAGGGCAGGCGCTTCAGATCGTCGAAGCCGAAGCTGATGGTGGTTACGGCGAGCGTACCGCCGACCACCATCATGAACGCGGGGAAGTCGACGTAGGCCGCGAGCGATCCGCCGAGCAGCATGGCGAAGACCAGCAGCGCCAGACCGAGGCCGAGCCCGAACAGGGTGGCGCCGTCACGCGTCCCCCCGATCGGGTCCGGCAGGATCCGCGATGGCGGCGCCTCGACCTTGATGTCCCGTTCCAAGTCGTTCACGGTCATTGCCCGTCCAGCCCCGCCTGCCTCAAGACCGTTCGGACTTGACGATTTCGGTCATGGTCACGCCCAGGCGGTCGTCGACCACGACGACTTCGCCGCGGGCGACCAGGCGGTTGTTGACATAGATGTCGATCGCCTCGCCGACCTTGCGGTCGAGCTCGACCACGGCGCCACGACCCAGCTTCAGCAATTGGCTGACCTGCATGGTCGCCTTGCCGAGTACGGCCGAGACCTGGACCGGGATTTCGTAGACCGCTTCCAGTTCCTTGGCATTCTGGGGTGCCTTGGCATCGGGTGCCGGCATCCGGGTGTCGGCATCGAGCTCCGCCAACTGCAGCATGTCGTCGTCGTTCATGGCCGAACCTCCTCAAGGGCACCGGAATTTCCGGCGCCGTCAGAACCGAACCGTCGATCGAAGTCCTCAAGACCCCGGGCGACAGCCGATTCAATCTCTGTCATCAGGCGCCCGGACTCCCGGTCCAGGCCGCCTTCGTTCCATTCGATCCGGCAATCCGTCTCGCTCAACTCCGGATCGCCACGCACCGCCAACCGGCCTTCGAAGCCGCTGCGCGCCGCGGTCTGGGTCAAGATCGGCTCCAGCGCCCCGATCATGTCCGGTGCGCAGCGCAGGGTCAGCTTGGGCTGTTCCATCGCCAGGCTGAGTGCGTCCGCGATCAGTGCCGCGATCTCGACCGTGCCGCTGCGGGCGACGAAGGCCGGAAACAGTTTGCGCACCACATCCACGGCCAGCGCCGTCGCCTGACGCTCGATCCGGCCAAGGGCCGCCTGCTGCGCCTCGCCCAGGTTTTCGAGGTCGTGCGCCAGCCGTTCGACGGTATCGGCCAGCCGCCGTTCGATGCGCTGCATCGCGTCGGTTTCGCCGATGGTGCGTCCCTCCATCAGGCCCAGGTGGCGCGCCGCGTCCAGTTCTTCCTGCCCGAAGGTCGGTGCCGGCGGGGGCGGGGGTGCCTCGGGCTCCGGTTCCGGCAGGATCTCTGGTGCGGGTGCGGGCGTCGCTGCCGCCCGAGCCGCACCCCGGGCATTGGGTGGGTCGAACGACAGGCCGAACTCGAATTTCCGGGCGTTCTTCATCAATAGACCAGCTCGTCGTCGTCCTTGTTGTCGGCCATGACGATTTCGCCCCGGGCCGCGAGATCCTTGGCCATCTGGACCATATAGGTCTGGGCCTCGTCGACTTCGCGTAAGCGGACCGGACCCATCGCGGCCATTTCCTCGCGCATGATCTTGGCGGCGCGCTCCGACATGTTGGAAAAGAACAGGTCTTTGAGACCGTCCGACGCACCCTTGAGCGCGATCGGCACCTTGTCCTTCTCGGCATTCCGGAGGACGGTCTGCACCGCCATCGGATCGAGCTTCGACAGATCCTCGAACGTGAACATGAGGCTCTTGATGCGTTCGGCCGAATTGCGGTTGCGTTCCTCGAGCGCGGTGAGGAAGCGGTTCTCGGTATTGCGGTCGAGGTTGTTGAAGATCTCGGCGATGAGCTCGTGCGCATCGCGCCGGTTGGTGCGCGCCAGGTTCGACATGAACTCGGTCCGGAGCGTGCGCTCGACGTCGTCCAGCACGTCCTTGTTGACCGCCTCCATGCGCAGCATGCGCATGACGACTTCCATGGCGAAGCCTTCGGGCAGCTGGGACAGCACGCGGGCGGCATGGTCCGACTTGATCTTGGACAGCACGACCGCGACGGTCTGCGGATATTCGTTCTTCAGGTAGTTGGCCAGCACCACCTCGTTCACGTTGCCGAGCTTGTCCCACATGGTGCGGCCCGCGGGACCGCGGATCTCTTCCATGATGAGATTGACGCGGTCCTTGCCCAGCACCTTGTTCAGCAGGCGCTCGGTCGATTCGTACGAACCGACGAGCGAGCCGGTCGCCGAGATCTGCTCCGAGAAATCGATGAACAGCCGCTCGACGAGGGACGACGAGACCGTGCCCAGGTTGGCCATGGTCTGGGAGATTTCCTTGATCTCCTCGTCGTCCATCAGCGCGAACAGCTTGGCGGCATGTTCCTCGCCGATGGCGAGCATCAGGATCGCGGCCTTCTCGGGGCCGGCAAGGGTGCGGAAATCCTCGCGAACGCGCATTCTCTAGCTCCGCCCTGTCGTCGTCTTGTGTGCGATCGTCATCATCATCAGGTGGCCTGGTACATCCAGCTGCGGATGATCGCCACGGCTTCTTCCGGATGCTTCTCGACGATCTCGCCGATCTTCTTCATGGACGAGGCGCGCACGCGGCCTTCGACCTGGCTGATGTCGATCATGCTCTCTTCCGACATTTCGTCCATGGCGGCGAGCCCGGTGCCCGGCGTGCCGCCGGGGCCGGTCAGCGCGCCCATGCCCATCGGCCCGGCCAGCGCCTCGGTGCCGCCCATCGCCTGTTCGGTCAGCGCCCGCTGCTGCGCGAGGGCCGTTTCGCGGGCGCTTTCGAGCGCCCGGGTGAGCAGCGGCCGCACGACCAGCAGGACGACCAACACGGCGACGATCCCCATCACCAGCGTTTCCGAGGCACGGAACAGGTCGGCCTTGTTCAGGCCCATGAAGATCGCCGGGGGTTCGGTGACTTCGTCGTCCGGTGCGGCGAAGCGCAGGTTCACCACCTCCACCTTGTCGCCGCGCTTGTCGTCGAACCCGATCGCCGACTGGACCAGCTTGGTCAGTTGCGCCAGCTCCTCGGGGCTGCGCGCCTGATAGTCGCGCACGCCTTTCTCGCCGGGCTTGTAGGTGCCGTCGACCAGCACCGCGACCGACAGGCGCTTGACCACGCCGGCCTCGCGCGTCTGGCTCGTCGTCTTTTTGGTGATCTCGTAGTTGGTCGTTTCTTCGTTGCGATTGTGCTTCGACTTCGTGCCGGCCCCGGCGCCGCCCTGGGCCTGCTGCCCGTCGGGCAGGTTGGTCTGCACGGTGACCGGCTGGTCGCCGGCGTCGCTGTCCTGGTTCTGTTCGGTCATGGTCTGGGTCGAGCGCACGACCTGACCATCCGGGTCATAGCTTTCCTGATTGGTCGTGACCCGGTCGAAATCCATGTCGGCATTGACGTCGACCCGGACGTGGCCGAAGCCGATCGACCGGTCCAGCATGTCCTCGACCGAGCGGGACAGGCGGTTCTCATAGGCGACCCGCTGCTCTTCGGCCGTGGACGATCCGCTGAACGCCTGGTTCGGATCGTCGGTGCCGCGCGCCAGCAGGTTGCCGTTCTGATCGATGATCGAAATGTGGTTTGGCTTCAGACCCGAGACGGCGGTCGCGACCAGGTTCTGAATCGCGGCGATCTGGCCCTTGGCCAGCGTGCTGTTGCCGCGGACCTTGAGCACGATCGAGGCCGACGGTTCCTGACGGTCGCGGGTGAACAGCTCACGCTTGGGCAGCACCAGGTGGACCCGGGCGGCCTCGACCACCGAGATCGTGCCGATGGTCCGGGCAAGCTCGCCCTCGAGCGCCCGCATCTCGTTGATGCCCTGGACGAAATTCGTGGTGCCGAGGCCTTCCGGCTTGTCGAACACTTCATAGCCGATCGACGCGCCGTGCGGAATGCCGGTCTCGGCCATGGTCAGGCGCAGGCGGGCGACCTGGTCCTGGGGAACCATGATGCTCGTGCCGTCGCCTCGGAGTTCGTACGGCACGTTCATGGCGTCGAGCTTGGCCACGACCTGGGCGCTGTCCTTCACGTCGAGGTCGCCATAGAGCAGGCCCATCGACGGCGTGGTCAGCCGTGTCGCGACGAAGATGAAGAACCCGATGACGAGGAGCAGCGCCAAGGCGATGGCGCCGAGCCGAACCGGACCGAGCTTCTGCAACGTCTGAAGAAAGGAACCCACGGGCTGGTCTCTCCGCTCCCATGCCGATCCGCCTCGTCGTTTGCTGAAAATCAGCGGCGGTCCATCGGCAGATCATGCGAAAAGAACGTTAACCCTTCTAGGTAAACGGGACATTAATCTCGGCAAAATTTGCCTAGCAATCGTAACTGATTGGATTTGAGGCGAATTAGTCGCTCTTGTCGCCCGCCGGGCGATAGTCCTGAAGGCGCGTCGCGCGCAGCCCGGCCATGCCGTGGCTCTCTATCAGCCGCTGCCAGGACAGAAATTCCTCCATCGACAGCTTGTAGCGGCGGCAGGCCTCTTCGAGGCTGATCAGGCCGGATCGCACGCCGGCGACGACTTCGGCCTTGCGGCGGATCACCCAGCGCTTGGTCGTGGTGGGCGGCAGGTCGGCCATGGTCAGACCGCCGAAGGCGCGACCGGAGGGCGCGCGGTGGAGGGGCATCGGCAGGCTTTCCGCGCTGACCGAAAGGAGCTTTGAAGACGGGTTCGACATAGCGCCCGAGTGTGTGTCGGGACCGCTTAACGAACCGCTAAAGTACGTGGGGCGCAAAGGTTTCCGCTCCTTCAACAAAGTTCATGAACAGGCTCGTCAGGACACGACTTGCACCACGTTGGCCGCCGGAACCGTCAGGTTGCCCATGTGGAGGGTGACGACGCCGCCAGTCGTGTCGACCCCCGTCACCTCGCCGGTTTCGTAGGTCGTGGCCGCGATGGCGGTGCCTGTGCTGTCGGCGGCCTTGATCGTGAAGGTATAGGTGCCGGCCGGCAGATGCTGACCGCTCGCATCCTCGCCGTCGAACGTCTCGCTATGGTCGCCGGCGTCGGTCGAGACCGAGATCTCCCGAACCGTCTGGCCCGTGCTGTTGACGATGTCCATGACCGCGGTATTGGCCTTGGCCGGCAGCGTATAGCTGAGCGAGGCGGAGTCGCTGCTGGTGCCGGCGAGGGTGAAGCTGTTGCCGGTCGCCTGGACCGTATGGCCGAGGTAGCCGAGCGCGCCGCCGATCTGGCTCTGCGTCTGGCTGGTGACCAATTGCTGAAGCAGCGAGTTCGTCTGCAGGTTCTGTTCGAGCGACGAGAATTGCACGAGCTGGCTGGTGAACTGGTTCGTGTCGAGCGGCGAGGTCGGATCCTGGTTCTTCAACTCGGTCGTGAGGATCGTCAGGAACGTGTTGTATTCCGACTGGACCGACGCGGAGACGGCGCTGGAATCGCTGCTCGATGTGGAAGTGCCGCTGGTCGAATTAGTGGCGCCGGTACCGACGCCGCCGATGTTGCTCATGATGGGCTCCGTCAGGCCTTGATATCGTAGAGGCGATGGCTGGCGATCGTCGGTTGCTCGACCGCGTCCGCACCGTTGTCGAGGGCCGCTAAACGGCCGGTCTGGCTCCCGGGCGTGCCGGTCTGCTGGTTCTGGGCCTGGCCCATGTTCGGGTCGCGCAGCGAGAAGCTGAGCGAGGCGCCGTTGGTGTCAACACCGGCATTCTGCAGCGACTGCACCAGTTGCTGGGAATCCAGCTTCAGCAGGTGCAGCGTCTCGGCATGCTCGACAACGAAATTCGCCGTCGTCTTGCCCTTGGCATCGACCTGCAGCCTGACCTCGACCGAACCGAGTTTTTCCGGCGACAGGCGGATGGTGAAGTTCTGGCCACCACCGACGCCGGCATTGCGGGCGATCGCGACGGCGAGTTGCTCGGCCGGCAAGGGTAGCGGGGTCTGGCTGTTCTGGTTGCCAGGTGTCGTGTCAGAAGCGGTTTCGGCGCGCGAGACGGCGGTGCCGGCATTGACCGTGGCGAAACCGGCCATGGTCGGCGTCGCGCCGTTGCCGAGCGCCGAGGGCGCCGTCGTGGCGTCGCCGCCTTGGGCGAACAGCGAGGCATGCTGATCGGCCCCGGCGGTCGTCGTCATGGGGGGCGGCTCGGTCGAAACGATCGTCGTCGCTGCCGCGGTCAGGGCAGCCGCCAGATCGACGGGCGCAGGATCGGTTAACGGCGGGGCTGCAGCATCCTGGACCGCCTGGTCGGTCGCTGCTGCGGCAGCCGAGGCGGCGTTGGTCGATGCGGTGGTGGGGCTGGCGACCGGCGCCGCGGCCGCGGCCACCGGCTCCGCTGTCTGGCCGTCGAGGTCGAGCGGCAAGCCCGTGGTGAGCGACCCCAGCTTCACCGCCACCGGCGCCTTCGTCACCGAGACCGTGACCGCTGAGGCCGTCGCCTTGCCGTTCGCCGGCGCGCCGCTTGTGCCGATGCCGGGCGCCGCGCCGCGACCGAGCCCTAGCGCGGCCAACGTCGCGAGAGACGGGGCGGCGATCGTCGTGTCTGCGAGGGTCGAGGTACCGGGGCCACTGACCGCCGGGTCCGGGGTCGCATCGGCGGCCGTCGCCGCCGGACCGGCGGCCTGCGTCGTGGCGGCCGCCTGCGCCGTCGCACCATCGCCATCGGCGTCGGTCGCATCCGTCGTGGCGGGGGCGGCAGCGGTCGGGGTGGGCGCCGGCAGCGGGGAGGGTGGAATGACGATCGGTGCCGCCGACTGGGCATCGGCCGTGGTCACTTCGTGGTGGCCGGCACGATGTCCGTCGTGTGTCTTGTCCGTCGTATCGTCGTTCGGCGCGGCCTTTGTCGGGCTGGGCTTGGCGGCGGTGCTTGCCGCATGCTTGGCGGCCTGCGGCGGGGCGGCCGGTGCCGACGCTGCGGCCTGCCGCTGCTTTTCGATGGTGTTCTGGGTCTGGGCGTCGTTCAGCAGCCGCGCGAAGTTGCCGTCGGCCGTACTCTTGGCGGCCACGGCGCCGATCTGGGCCGCGGCGCCTTTGATGCTGTTCGGGTCGAACTGGGCGATCGACATGCCGTTTCTCCATTGTCCTCAATCGATCTCTGCAAACTCGAGGCCGCGAGAATATCGATCCTAGGCATTTGATTTCGTTGTATTAAATCACGAGGCGCGAACATTGGGCCCTGCCGGCCGGCAAGATTTGCCGGGTCGTCAGAACACTCGGTTGACCGCGACTGGAGGCGAGGCGAACTGGGCGCGGATCCCATGACCCAGCCGCGTGCCGCCATAGCTGAAATTCGGTTTGGCCGCGGTCGTCGCCGCCTTGGCGATCAGGTCGAGGATCCGGCGATTGGCCGTCATCTGCAGGCGCAGCGCTTCGGCATTCTCGCGGGAGACGCCGTCGAGGCGGCGGACCGCCAGGGCCAGCCGTTCTACGATGTCCGGGTCGGCCTTGATTTCTTCCTTCGGCCGCTTGCCCAGGGCACGAACCATCGTGTCGTAGTTGGTCGCGAGCTTGCTCTTTTCCGGTCCCAGCCGCTGGACGTCGGCGAAGCGGGGGATCTTGAGCGCGTCGGTCTCCTCGGCGACGACCTGGGTCAGGCGCTCGGTCACGCGCAGCAGCGCATCGACCAGGCTGCTGGTGGTCGGGGCCGGAACGTCCGGTGCCGCCAGAGCGTCGACCATCGGGTCGTACATCAGTGAGCCTCCTGAAGATGGAGCATCTCGCGCTTGATGGCGTCGGCGATGCCGAGCGTGCCCCGGGCGGCGACGGCCTTGCCGTATTCCTGGTTCAGCAGGCTGCGGTACATTTCCTCGGCCGAGCCGCCGCCGAACATTTTGTTGGTCTTGATCCCGGCGAACATGCTTTCCAGCATCGCGCTCACGAAGCCCGCCTCGTATTCCTTGGCGGTCTTGTCGATCGTTGCCATCTGCGCGCCGGAGACCTTGTCGCCCGGGCCGGCGATGGCGCCAGTCCGGCCATAGGTGCCGAGGGCCGTCGAGGCTGGCGGCAGGATGCTGTCGGTGGCGTTCATCAATGCACCTCCAGATCGGCCTGCATCGCGCCGGCCGCCTTGATGGCCTGCAGGATCGAGATCATGTCGCGCGGACCGATGCCCAGCGCATTCAAGCTGTTGACCAGTTCCTGGATGGTGATGCCCTGGGGCACGACCGCCAGGCGGCGATCCTTGCCGGTATCGACCTGGATGTCGGTCCGGGGCACGACGGTGGTGGTGCCGTTCGACAGCGGACCCGGCTGGGATACCTGCGGCGTCTCGGTGATCTTGACGGTCAGGTTGCCCTGGGCGACGGCGACGGTGGAGATCTTGACGTTTTCGCCCATCACGATGACGCCGTTGGCATCGTCGATGATGACCTTGGCGACCTGGTCCGGTTCGATGCGCAGTTGCTCCAGGCGCGTCACAAGGCCGACCACGTCGGAGCGCATGGCGGCCGGGATCGCCAATGCCACGGTGCCGCTGTCGGTCGCATGGGCCAGCGTGCCGCGCATGTAGGTGTTGATCGCCGTCGCGATGCGCTCGGCCGTGGTGAAGTCCGGATTGCGCAAGGCGATGTTCATCGTCTGCATCTTGGCCAGGTCGAAGGCGATCTCGCGTTCGATGATGGCCCCATCCGGCACCTTGCCGGCGGTCGGCACGCCCTGGCTGATCGAGGTGCCGGCGCCCTTGGCGGAAAAGCCGCCGACCGACACCTGGCCCTGGGCGACCGCATAGACCTCGCCGTCGGCGCCGAGCAGCGGGACGCCCACCAGGGTGCCGCCCTGCAGGTCCTTGGCATCGCCCATGGCCGAGACCGATACGTCGATACGGCTGCCCTGCCGTGACGAGGAGGGCAGGGTTGCCGTCACCATGACCGCCGCCACGTTCTTGGTGCGGACCGTCAGCTGGGCATCGCGGGCATTGACGCCCAGGCGATCCAGCATGCCGATGACGCTTTCCCGCGTGAAGATCGACTTGGTCACGTCGTCGCCCGTGCCGTTCAAGCCTACGACCAGGCCGTAGCCGACCAGAAGGTTGTCGCGCGAGCCCTCGAAATTCACGATGTCCTTGAGTCGCACGGCTGCGTCTGCCTGGACGCTGCCGATTCCGGCGGCAAGGAGGGCGATGAAGGCGAGGAGGGGGCGGAAGATCGTGCTCATGCCGATCTCCTAGCGAGCGCCGTGCCAGCCGCAAACTGCGGCTAAGTCGTTGTTTTTATCCGGAACTGCTGAAAAGCATCGGGATCGGGATGGATCAATTACTGCCTAATGACGCCTGGGCGCGGCAGTTTTTGCCTGGCATCGAGGGTTGGAGTTAGTCAAATCTAAAGACGGACCGGTGCTATATAGTGGTCACCGGTTTCGAGGAGTGACGTACCCGCGATGAAGATCGAGTCCAACCGCCCCGTCGGCCCTGCCGGCATCCGCAAGGATGGCAAGCGGAGCGGTTCCAGCGGCTTCGCCGACGCTCTGCGGCCCGGAGAGGAGACCTCGGCGCAGGCCGTATCCGGTCCGGCCGTGCTGAGCGGCATCGACGGCCTGTTCGCGCTTCAGGATGTGCCGGACGCGATGGGCGAGCGCAGCCGCGCCTTTGCCCGCGCGGACGAGATGCTGGAGCGGCTGGAGGATCTGAAGCGCGGGCTGTTGCTGGGATCGATCGGCCCGGCGAAGCTCGCCGATCTGGCGCGCCTGGCCGGCGAGGGATCGAGCCAGATCTCCGACCCCAATATCCGCGAAGTGCTGCAGGACATCGAATTGCGCGCCCGCGTCGAACTGGCCAAGCTCGAACCGCGCGACGACTGAATTCATGCCGCCCGAACCGATTCGGCACGACCGTTCGACCGGAAAACCTTCGACCAGTCCATTCCCACCATTTCCGACCCCCGAAAATCCCAGGATTTGCGCGGCTTTCAATATTCGTAGGGCGGGAACCTCACGCGCACTTGCTGCTGTCAGGTTCGATTCATATACTCCGCCCGCATTTTGACCTTTCGGGGTGCACGGAGTACGTGATGCGGCCTACGCTTTCACCCGATTATCGACCGTCTGACGACGAAGAGTTCATGAGCCCGGCGCAGCAGGAATATTTCCGGCAGAAGCTGCTGCGCTGGCGCGCCGAACTGCTTGCGGAATCGTCGGAGACCTTGTTTCACCTCAAAGAGGAAAGCCTGTCGGAGCCGGATATCACCGATCGGGCGACGCTGGAGACGGATCGCTTTACCGAGCTCCGGACCCGCGACCGGGAACGCAAGCTGATCGCCAAGATCGACGCAGCCCTGCAGCGGATCGAGCTTGGCACCTACGGCTATTGCGAAGAGACGGACGAGCCGATCGGCGTGCGCCGCCTCGAAGCCCGGCCGATCGCGACTTTGAGCCTGGAAGCCCAGGAGCGGCACGAGAAAATGGAACGGACGCACCGCGAGGATTAGCGGCGCGTCCGGACGAACGGCCGCGGCCTTTTGTTTTGCGGCTTCCGGCGCCTCCGCCGATGTGATTTTGTTTCGGGCGAAATCAAAAAGCGGGGGAAACGATCCATGCGCAAACGCGCGCGTCTCAAACACATGCTGTCGAACGGTGCCGCGGTGGCGGCGCTGTTTGCTGCCGGTGCCGCGATGGGCGGCCAGAACGCCATCAAGATCGGCGTGATGATCGACGGGTCCGGCTTCGCGCAGGATACCGGCGGCGTGGGTGCGGTCACGGCCGCCGAGATGGCGGCGGCGGACTACGGCGGCAAGGCGCTGGGCAAACCGGTCCAGATCGTTTCCGCCGACATGCAGAACAAGCCCGACATCGCCTCGTCGATCGCCCGCCAATGGTTCGACCAGGACCAGGTCGACGCGATCACCGACCTGCCGGTCTCTTCGGTCGGCCTCGCGGTCCAGCAGATCGGCAAGGAAAAACACAAGGTCCTGCTGATCTCCGCCGCGGCGACGACGGAGCTGACCGGCGCGCAATGCTCGCCCTATTCGATCCAATGGGCCGACGATACCGCGGCGCTGGCCAATGGCACGGCAAGGGCGGTGGTCGCCAACGGCGGCAAGAAATGGTTCTTCATCACCGCCGATTTCGCTTTCGGCACGGCGATGGAGGGGGCCGCCAGCACGGTCATCAAGGCGTCGGGCGGCGAGGTGGTCGGCGACATCAAGCATCCGCTCGGCACGACCGACTTCTCGTCCTACCTGCTGAAGGCCCAGTCGTCGGGTGCCAATGTCGTCGGCCTGGCCAACGTCGGGCTCGATTCGATCGCGACGATCCGGCAGGCGGGCGAATTCGGCCTGACCCAGGGCGGCCAGCAGCTGGCCGGCTTCATCGTCTTCATCTCGGACATCCACACGCTCGGGCTCAAGACCGCCCAGGGCACCTATGTCACGACCGGCTATTATTGGGACGACAGCGACGGGACGCGCGCCTTCGCCAAGCGCTTCTTCGACAAGCGGCAGCGGATGCCGACGAAGGAACAGGCCAATACCTATGCCGCAGTGCTGCATTACCTGAAGGCGATCGACGCGGCCAAGACCGACGACGCGGAGAAGGTGACGGCCCAGATGAAGTCGATGCCGACCGACTATTTCGGGCGCAAGGGCTCGATCCGCGAGGACGGGCGGGTGCTGTACGACCTGGCGCTGTATCAGGTCAAGAAACCCGAGGAATCGAAATATCCCTGGGACTATTACAAGAAGATCCGCGACATCCCGGCGGGCGAGGCGTTCCGGCCGCTGGCCGACGGCAACTGTCCGTTCGTCAAGAAGAACTGAGCCGCGAGATGCTGGTCGTGAGGGTGCCGGTGGGCGCCATCACGACCAGCGCATGCGAAGGGTCGACAGCCGCGTGACGATGGCGATGGGCAGCCCGAACGAGAACAGGTGAATGACCATGCTGCCCATGATCATCGACCAGACGGTGGTCTGCGAGAAGGTTAGGGTCGAGAACGGGATCACCACGAAGTTCGTCACGGCATAGCATAACAGCCCGTAGGCGATCCCGGCGGACAGGTACCGCTCGATCAGGATCGGAAAACGGCGGCTGGCCACCACGAAGACGCCGGCGGCGACGAGCGATATCACCAGTAGCATCGCCCCACCGAGCGTGGCGCTGGCCAGGCCGCCGGCATAGGCGTCGCGCCCTTCGACGCTGCTCGCGATCGACTGCAGGAGTTGCAGGGGCGAGGCGCCCCGGGCGCCCTGCACGATCAGCGCCGGCAGGAATTCCAGCAGCGCTGCGGTGAGGCCCGCCAGGATCGTCGTCGAGACGATCCGTGATTCCTTCGATTTCATGGCCCTGTCCATCCTCGGATGCTGGCTAGAACGGGTTGACGATATCCAGCAGCTGAGTGCCGTAGTGGGCCTGCTGGATGTCGCTCTGTCGGCCGCGGCCGCCGTAGGAAATGCGCGCTTCGGCGATCTTGTCGTAGGACACGGTGTTCAATTGGTCGATGTCGGTCGGCCGGATGATCCCGGTCATCTGCAGTTCGCGCACGTCGTAGTTCACGCGCACTTCCTGCTTGCCGACGATGACCATGTTGCCGCTGGGCAGGATCTGCGTGACGATCGCCGCGAGCGTCGTGGTGACCTGTTCCTGCCGATTGATCTGCGCCTTGCCGTCGCTCGCGTTGACCGTGCTCGTGTTGATGAGCGAACTGGGCGTCGCGGCCTTGGGCAGGATCTTGGCCAGCTGGGTCTCGAAGCCCAGGAAGTTGGTGATGCCGGAATTGTTGGTGTCGTTACGATTGTCCTGCGTCTCGTTCTGCAGCTTTGCGCTGTCGTTGATCGAGATCGTTACGGTCACGACGTCGCCGACCGCCTTCGCGCGCTGGTCCTTGAAGAAGGCTCGGGCACCGGTTACCCACAGCGAGCCCGACTGGTGCACCGTCGGCTCGTTGGTCGGCGCCGGCATGCTGACCGGCTGGTAGCCCGGTTCCTTGGTCGGGTCGGTGATCTTGGTCATGGCCGGCACCTCGCCCAGCTCGGCGAGGCGGGTGGCGGCATTGGTGGTGCAACCACCGAGGACGAGGGCGAGCAGGGCGACCGAGGTGAGGCTGGACGCGCTGATGTGGCGGGGCATCGAGGCTGTCTCCGAACGAAAATCGATCAATTCTGGGCTTGCTGCATGCCAGGTGCGCGGACCGCGACCTGGCCGGCTCCAAGCACCACCGCATCGACGGTTCGCTTGGACTGGGTATTGGTGACGCGGATCACCGTGCCTTTGCCGCCATCCTCGAGCGCGCGGCCTTCCGCCGTCAGATAGAGGCCCGGTCGCTCCAGTACGATCAGCACCAGTTCGTTGCGCTTGACCACGACCGGCACCTGCAGGTCGCCGACCCGCAGCGGCTGTGCGGCGCGCAATGGATGGCGCGGCGTCTGGCCGATCAGCTCGTGCGGATCCATGACGCCGCCGGCCTGCAGCTGGTCGGTACGATAGTCCCCGGTCGTGATGTCGCTGGACTGGACGATTTCGCCGGGCATCATCGGCCGGGCCAGCACCGGGATCGTGATCAGGCCGACGATCCGGCCGCTGACATGCACCGGCACCGCATCGGGATCGGCAGCGAGCACACGCACCTCGGCCGAGAAGCGACCGGTCTCCTGCTTGATGTCCAGCTTCTGGATCGAGATGTCGGTCGGTGCGCCGACCGGGACGAACAGCCGAAACTGGGCGTCGAGTTCGACCCGGCGCAGACCGAGCGACGAGGGCAGCTTGTCGGCCAACTGCTGCGCCAGCGCCGTCGTGTCGATCATGGTGGCGTTGCGCTCGATCCGGATCGCGCTCGAGGTCGAGGGCGGTTGCCAGTTGAGCCCATGGGCCCGCGCGGTCGAATAGAGCCAGCCGACATCGAACATGGTGCTGGCGCCGGGCGCCGGCGATTTGGCCACGACGTCGTCGGCCCGGGCACCGGCACCGTCGAACAGGTCGCCCAGCCGGATCGTGCCGTCGTCGACCGCCGCGTTCGCTTTCAGCGAAACGAGCGGCGCCGGGGCGGCCGCCTGGGTCACGCCGCTGGTTGCGGCATGGGCTGCGGGGGCGAGGCAGAGGGCGACCGCCAGGGCGGCGGCGAGGGACTTGTTCATGACCGGATTCCTTTAAGGATCTAAATCAGCGCAGGTTGGTCAGCGTCTGCTGCATCTGGTCGGCGGCCTCGATCACCTTCGAGTTCATTTCGTAGGCGCGCTGGGCCGTGATCAGGCTGGAGATTTCGGTTACGACATTGACGTTCGACGTCTCCAGGAACCCCTGCTGGATCGTGCCGGCGTCGTTGACGCCCGGGTCGAGCGTCTGGGGGTTGCCCGACGCCTCGGTTTCCTGCAGCAGGTTCTGGCCGAGGGCGGCCAAGCCGGGATCGTTCGGGAAGATCGCGAGCTGCAGCTGGCCGACCGTCTGGGGCGTGGTCGAGCCGGAGACCTTGGCCAGCACCTGGCCCGACGCGTTCACGCTGATCGAGGTCGTGCTCTGCGGAATGGCGATGGTCGGCTGGACCAGATAGCCGTCGGCGGTGACGATCTGCCGGGAATTGTTGAGCTGGAACGAACCGGCGCGGGTATATGCGGTCGTGCCGTCGGGCAGCAGGACCTGAAAGAACCCTTTGCCCTGGATCGCCAGGTCGAGCGGGTTCTGGGTCTGGTTGAGGTTGCCTTCCTCATGGATGCGGTAGACCGCGGCAGTCTTGACGCCGATGCCGACCTGCACGCCGACCGGGACCACGGTGCCGGCATCCGACGAGGTGTCGCCCGGGCGCTTGATGCTCTGGTACAGCAGGTCCTGGAATTCGGCACGCTGGCGCTTGAAGCCGGTCGTGTTCAGGTTGGCGATGTTGTTCGAGATGACTTCGACGTTGAGCTGCTGGGCCTGCATGCCGGTAGCGGCAATATCCATCGCGCGCATGGTGTTCTATTCCTTTGATCAGGACGACTTGGACAGCTTGTCGATGGCATTGCGCAACCGCGTATCTTCGCCCTCGACGATGTTCTGGGCGGTCGTGTAGGCGCGCTGGACGTCGAGCATCTGCGTCATTTCGAGGATGGGTTGGACGTTGGAATCCTCGAGCATCCCCTGGTGCACGGTCGAGGCCGTGTCCGGGGTCGGCGTGGCGGAGGTCGCATAGAGGCCGTTGCCGGCCGGGACCAGATCCTGCTGGTTGGCGAAGGCGGAGACGGCGATCTTGTTGACCGGGCCGGTTTCGGTCGCGATCGAACCGTCGGAACCGATCGAGATCGAGGTGGAGCCCTGCGGGATCGTGATCGGCTGGCCGGTCGCGTTCAGCACCTGGTAGCCCTGGGCCGTCACCAGGGTGCGGCCGCTGTCGAGCTGGAACCGCCCATTGCGGGTGAAACGCGGGCCGTCGACCGTGTTCACCTGGAAATAGCCGTTGCCGCTGATGCCGACGTCGAGCGGGTTGCCGGTCCTGGCCAGATCGCCCTGACGGGCATCGCGCACTACGCCGGCATCGCGGACATAAGCGATGGTCTGGCCCCGCACCGGGCTCGGCTCCAGATATTCCTGGAACAGCTGCTTCTCGTTCTTGAAGCCGGCGGTCGACATGTTCGCCAGGTTGTTGGCGATCACATCCAGCTGCCGGCCCAGAACCGCCTGCCTGGAGAGTGCAACGTAAGTTGCCGTCTGCATCTCGATCACTTCCCTCAATGCCCCGGCAACGGCGCCGAGTGACCGTTGCCTTGCGGCTCCCGTGCCAACGGAGGAAGTTCATGGAAATCAATTGCTTGATCGGTAGAAGCTTAACGGAGCGGCGGGCTTTGCCGGGACGTTCGGGGATTGCCCGGCAGAAATTTCCGACCCGCAGGCGCCAGGGGCCGACCGGTCTTGCCATCGTCGTGCGGCGGGGCTATCCCTCGGGGCTCTCGGGATGGCAGCAGGTGGGATCGAGCAATGCGACGCGGCATGGGCGTGCTGATCCTGGTGGGCGGAATCGTGCTGGTTGCCGGCGCCGGCGTGGCGATGACGGTGACCGGTTTCCTGCCGAAGCTCCTGGGCATGAAACCACCGGAGGGCACCATCGCCGCCGAGCAGGAAAAGGCGAAGCCCGTGCAGCCGCTCACGCCCGAGCGCTATTTCGATCTCCGGCAGCCGATCATGATCGCGCTCGATACCCAGGGGCATGGCAATCGCGTCCTGCAACTCGGCATCAGCCTGCTGATGGAGACGCGGGAAGATGCGTCGGCCGCGCGCGACCTGACGCCGCGGGTGATCGACGCGATCCAGGTCTATGTCCGGTCCTTGCCGCTGTCGGAGTCCGGAAGCGTCGGCAAATTGAGCGCGCATCGCGGCGATCTGCTGGCCCGGATCAATGCGGCGATCGCACCGCTGAAGGCCGACGAACTCAATCTGTCGGTGGTGCAGCAACAGTAGCGGTGGCCGGCATACGCCCGCGACTAAAGGACTTATTAATCAAGTTTGGTCACGTTCATCTCATCCCGGGAGCATTTGGCCGGGACTTGAGATTTACGGGATCCGGGCAATGGCCGAAGAGGCGATCGACGACGGCGCGGCTGGCGGACGCAAGCGCGGCAGCAAGCGGTTGATCATCGTCGGGCTCGCGGCGCTGCTCTTGATGGTCGGCACGGCAGCAGCCCTCTATTTCAGCGGCATCGCCTCGACCCTGCTCGGCAAGGGCGAGGAAAAGGTCGAGAAGAAGGTCGAGGCACCGCCACCCGCGCCGAAGGTGGCGGTCTTCTACGACGATCTTCCGGACATGCTGGTCAACCTCAATACCGGCACGCGGAAGTCGAGCTTCCTCAAGCTCCATGTCAGCCTCCAGATCGAGGGCGAAGAGGACAAGGCCAAGATCAAGCTCGTGCAGGCGCGGATCATCGACACGTTCCAGACCTACCTGCGCGAACTTCGGCTGGAGGATCTCAAGGGATCGGCGGGCCTGTACCGGCTGCGCGAGGAATTGTTGATGCGGGTCAACGCGGCCGTGGCACCCGTCAAGGTCGACGATGTGCTGTTCACGGAAATGCTTGTACAGTAAGGACTTTGTCTAAAACCTTCTGGGCGTCGAGTGGGACGCTGGGGCGCTGATACGAGCGATGTCGGACGTAACGAAGGAAGATGAAGAACGCATGGCGGCCGAGTGGGCCGCGATGGCGGGCGGTGACGACGGCGCCGGCGGTGGTGGCGACGGCGACGACGATATGGCGTCGGCCATGGGCCTGGGCGGCGGCGAGGCCTCGACCCGCGTGCTCAACCAGAACGAAATCGACAGTCTGCTGGGCTTCGCCGATGGTGCCGGACGCGATCGGGACACGTCGGGCATTCGCGCGATCATCGATTCGGCGCTGGTCTCCTACGAACGCCTGCCGATGCTCGAGGTGGTGTTCGACCGCCTCGTCCGCATGATGTCGACCAGCTTGCGCAATTTCACCTCCGACAACGTCGAGGTTTCGCTCGACAGCATCACGTCGACCCGGTTCGGCGACTACCTGAATTCGATCCCCTTGCCGGCGATGCTGTCGGTGTTCAAGGCCGAGGAGTGGGACAATTACGGCCTGCTGACCGTCGATTCGGCGTTGATCTACTCGATCGTCGACGTGCTGCTGGGCGGCCGGCGCGGTACGGCCGCGATGCGCATCGAAGGCCGCCCCTACACGACGATCGAGCGCAACCTGGTCGAGCGCCTGGTGACGGTCGTGCTGGGCGACCTTTCCGCCGCATTCGATCCGCTGTCGCCGGTCGACTTCCGCTTCGAACGGCTGGAGATCAATCCGCGTTTCGCGACCATCGCACGCCCCGCCAACGCGGCGATCGTGGCGCGCTTGCGCATCGACATGGAGGATCGCGGCGGCCGGTTGGAGCTGCTGTTCCCGAACGCCACGCTCGAGCCGGTCCGCGAATTGCTGCTGCAGATGTTCATGGGCGAGAAGTTCGGCCGCGACTCGATCTGGGAGACCCATCTGGCCGGCGAGCTGTGGCACACCGACGTGCAGATCCGCGCCGTGCTCGACACGATGAGCCTGTCGCTGCGCGACGTGCTCCACTGGAAGGTCGGCACGCGCCTGCCGCTGAATGCCGTTGCGGATTCCGACGTGGAGCTGCTGTGCGGCGATCTGCTGATGTTCAGCGGCAAGATGGGGCGCAAGAGCGGAAACATGGCCGTGCGCATCGACGAGAAGATCGACGCCAAGTCCAAGGAGCGCTGACGGGATGCTCATTTCCCTGATCATGGACGCCGTCGTCGCGGGCCTGTTGATCGCGACGATCTGCTTTGCGGTCAAACTCAACGGGCGGCTGGCCGCATTGCGCCGCGACAGCGAGCGCCTGCAGGGCCTGATCAAGGATCTCCAGGGTGCCTCCGGCATCGCGGAAGATGCGGTCGCCGCCCTCCGTCAGACGGCCGGCGACGTCGGGCGGACGCTGCAGGGCACGATCGATGGTGCGAAGACCCTGGATGCCGATCTCCGCTTCATCACCGAGCGCGCCGACGAAGTGGCGAACCGGCTCGAAGCCGGCCTGCGCATCCAGCGCGATCAGCAACCGACCCTGTCGGTCGGCGGACCGTCGCCGACCCAGCAGGCCGCGGCCGAAGCGTCCGCCAAAAGCAATCAGAGCCGTCTCGCCATGCTGTTGAAGCAGGCCGAGGCATCGGAGCCGTCCGGCCGGATGGAACCCACGCTCGATGCGCCCCGGACCAAGGGCCGCGCGGGCGCTCCGGCCCGGGAGACGGCCCCGCGCGACGTTCCCCGGCCGTCCAATCCGCGACCGGCCGAAACGCGCGATGACACGGCGCCGCAGTCGCGGGCGGAGCGGGACTTGCTGCGTGCCCTGGAAGCGAGAAGCCGGCAATGAGACTGAAGCCCCGCCTGCTCCATCTGCTGATCGCTGCCGCCGGCATCATGCTGGCGGTCAAACTCGGCGCTGTCTGGCACGAAGCCGGCATTGCCTTCGCCCAGACGCCGGCGAGCCAGAAACCCGCCAATCCGACGCCGGCCAGCGAAACGCCCGCCAAGGCGCCCGCGCCCGGTGCCGCACCCGCCGGCACGGCCGCTGCCGATGCCGAACCGCTCAACCCGGCGCCGCCCAAGGCGCCGCCGCCGCGAACCTATACCGATGCCGAGGTCAAGCTGCTGCAGGAATTGGCCAAGCGCCGGACCGAGCTCGATCAGCGCGCCGACGAGCTGAGCCAGCGCGAGACCCTGCTGAAGGCGGCCGAACAGCGCGTCGACGAGAAGATCGACCAGCTGAAGCAGATGCAGGCGACGGTCGATGCCAGCCTGGGCAAGGTCGACGCCCAGGAAGATCAGCGATTGAACAGCCTCGTCTCGATCTACACCAACATGAAGCCCAAGGAAGCGGCGCCGATCCTGTCGGAACTCGACATGCCGGTGCTGCTGCAGATCCTGACGCGGATGAAGGATCGGACGACGTCGGCCATCATGGCGGCGATGGATCCGAAAAAGGCGCAGGCGATCACCATGGCCCTGGCCGAACGGCGCCAGTCGTCGACCACGGCGGGTCCGACCGGGGATGCCGCGGGCGCGCCGGCGAACCCGCAGAACTGACGACAGGGCACGCGAAGCCGCGCGCCTTGAACATCAATAGCTTGCAGATGTTTTGTTTGGCCATTAGCACATTCCAGGGGGCTCGCGCGGAAGGCCGTGCCGCTGCCACGGAATACCGCTAGGGATCGATCCTCGGAGGGACCCATGGGAAAGCTCGCGATCGCCGACGACCTGACGCGACGCCTCGACGGAATGCGGGGACAACGCCCTGTCGTCGACCCGGCGCAAGTCACCGCTGCCGTCGAAGAGGTCGTGGCGAGCCTGACCGGCTCGCTGTCGCTCTCCGAGATCAAGCTCTATCAGGAGCTCGAGACGCTGGCCCGGGTCATCCAGGCGGCCAAGCGCGAGATCGCGTCGGTCCAGCCCCACGACATTCCGCACCATCACATTCCGCTCGCGACCGACGAACTCGACGCCGTCGTCGCCGCGACCGCGGCCGCCACCGGCGTGATCCTCGACGAAGCGGAAGTGCTGGAAAAGCTGGGTGCCACCCTGCCGCCCGAGGTCCAGGCCAAGATCACCGAATCGGTGACCAAGATCTTCGAGGCCTCCAACTTCCAGGACATCACGGGGCAGCGCATCACCAAGGTGGTGAAGACGCTCCGCTATATCGAAACCAAGGTTCACGGCCTGTTGGAAGCGTTCGGCGATCAGGTCGAGCAGTTCGCCCCGCCGCCCGAGCCGGAGCCCGAGACCGAAGAGGACGCCGACAAGAAGCTGATGGCGGGGCCGCAGATGCCAGGCAACGCCAACAGCCAGGCCGATATCGACGCCATTCTCGCGGGGCTGTTCTGACGCCGATCTCCCCATCATCGATCGTCCGTGCGCCGCGCGACGGCGACGGCCCGGGGCCGCGCGATGGCGACGGCCTGGGATCCGGCCATGGATGAGGAAGGTTCGATCCAGGCGCCGTCGGGACCCGGTGGGGTCGCGGTGGCGACCTATGTCAGCCTGTTCCTGCTGCTGTTCGTGTTCTTCATCGTGCTCGTCTCGATTTCGGAGGTGCAGCGCCCGCGCGCGCGGGTCGTCCTCGACTCGATCGATGCCGCGTTCGGCCATCTGCCGTCGTCGCTGGGCATGATCCAGCCACCGACCGTGCCGCGTCCCGAAACCGGCGATGTCGAAGGTTTCGCGCGCGATGTCAGCGGCCTCCTGACCGGCTTCGCACCGCTCGCGCGCACCAGCCAGGTGGCGCCCAGCGACAGTTTCCTCGAAATCGTGCTGCCCGAGCAATCGGTGTTCGAGAAGGGCAGTGCCACGCCCAGGTCCGAAGTGCTGCCGACGCTCGATCGCCTGGCGCTCATGATGCAGAAACGGACGACGGGTCCCGGCGTGCGGATGACCTGGCGGATCATGCTGCCGGCCGATGCGCCCGACGGCGGGGCCGCCGAGCGTCTGGCCGGGCTGCGTGCGGCGACCGTCGTCGCCCGGCTCTATGCCGAGGGCTGTCCCGGCGATGCGCTCGCCATCGCGGTCGATCGCGGTGGCGGGCCAGCACTCCGGCTCGACTTCTCGATCATCGACAGCGACGTCCCCGGCAAGGCGGTGGCACCATGATGCCGTTCGATGGGCGGCAGGACCAGCCGCCGGCCCGTCCACGCTCGCCGGGTTGGATGATCACGTTTGCCGATCTGATGTCTCTGCTGGTCTCGTTCTTTGTGCTGCTGTTCGCCACGACCACGGTCGAGCGGCGGGATTGGGAACGGGTCGTGCTGCCGATCTCCGAATACCTGACGGGCCATCGGCTCGAGGGCAAGGGTGCTGCCCAGGTGCCGACGCCGGGCCGTGCGCGCCTCGATCTCGGCTATGCCGCGGCACTGTTGGACAAGCTGGTGACCGACGAGCCGGCACTCGCCGGGTCCGAAGTGCGGCGCCAGGAACATCGGCTGGTCCTGGAGTTGCCGGCGACGCCGATCGCCCATTGGACGGACATGGACAAGCCGCCGTTGCTGGATCTGGTCCGTCTGCTGACCAATTTCGAGAACCACGTCGCGATCATCGCCCATCGGGCAGTCAATCCGGCGCCCGGGGCGGACCCGACGCGTGACTGGATTACGGCGCTGGGTGCCGGCAACAGCGTAGCGTCGGCGCTGCGTCATCAGGGCTATCCGCGGCCCTTGTCCGTGACGGCAATGATCGACCTCGCCGACGGCGGCCAGACCCGGATCGAGATCGCCATCGAAGACAAGGCCGCCGACGCCGCGAGCCCCGCGGGCGACCATGCGGCGCCCTGAACACATGGCACGTCTGGCGCTCATCGGCCTGGCCTGCGCGCTGGCCTGGCTGGGTTCCGCCCAGGCACAGGAACCGGCGGCGACACCGCCGGCGGTATCCTCGGCACCGACGCCCGCGCCACCCGCGCCACTCGCGAAGATGCGGCTCGACACGCGCGCTGCCGTCCATCCGGGCTTTGCCCGCCTGGTCTTCGCCGGCACCGGCGGCGCGGCGGCGGTGCCGTTCAAGGCGACGGCGACCGACGACAATCTGACCATCCGCTTCGACCGTCCCGTCGCCGTCACGGTCGATCAGATCCGGCGCTCGCTTAGCACTTATTTGGATCAGGTCGAAGCAGCACCGGATGGCTTGACCGTGACCGCCCATCTGAAGCGGCCGATCGCGGTGCAACAGGCCTCATACGACGCCACGACCTTGGTCGTGGACCTCGTCGACAAGCCCAAGCCGGCGGCGACGGCGGACGCGAAGCCCGCGCCGAAAGCCGAGGCGGAAGCGAAACCGGCGCTTGAGCCGAAACCCGCTCCGGTCGTCAAGCCGGTGCCAGTCTCCGTGCGTGTCGGCGTTCATGACGGCATCGACCGGTTGGTGTTCGCCTGGCCGAAGAAGGCCGACTACAAGCTGGCGCAGGGCGACGGCAAGCTGCAGATCGCCTTCGGCCAGCCGGTCGCGATCGACATGGCGCGGCTCGCCCGGGCGCTGCCGGCGGCGCTGAAGCCGGCGAGCCTGTCTGCCGATGGTACCCAGGTCGAATTCGCGCTGCCGCCGGGCCATCAGGTCAATGATATCCGCCAGTCCAATCTGATCATCCTCGACGTGGTGCCGGGGAAGCCAGCAGCACCGCCGGCACCGGTCGCCGCAGTGCCGCCCCCCGCGCCGGCTGCCGTGCTCGCCGTGGCCCCCGCGCCGGCTCCGCCCGTCGTGAGCGAGGCGCCGGCAGCGCCGACCCGGCCGGCTGTGGCGCCGGCCGATGCCGAGCAGGATGCGCCGGTGCCGACCAACCAGGTTTCCGGTACTTTGGGATCGGCGGCAGAGAACGGGCTGCAGATCCGCTACACCCTGATCGACGATGGCGTGTCGCTGCGGTTCGAGTGGCGTCAGCCAGCGGCTGCTGCGATCTTCCGGCGCGGCAACGCGGTCTGGATCGTGTTCGATCGCGCGCAGAAGATGGATTTCGGCGATTTCCATGCCGCCAACTGGCCGGTGCTGACGTCGATCGCCCAGGTCCCGAGCCGCAGCGGCACCGTCCTGCGGCTTGCGGTCTGGGCCGGGTTCAACCCCAGCGTCCGGCGCGCCGGCACTGCCTGGATCGTCGAACTGCGCAACCAGCCGCAACGCGCCGACGCGCCGGTCCAAGGGCAGGTGCGCAGCGACGGCCCCAATGCCTCGATGATCTTCCCGGTCAGCGAGCCGTCCGGGCCGATCAGCGTGACCGATCCCGATGCCGGCGACGTTCTGGTCGCGGTGCCCCTGCCGCAGATCGGCCAGGGATCGGACCTGGGTTCGGAATATCCGGATTTCAGGGTGCTGCCGAGCGCACAGGGCCTGGTGTTCCGGCCGACCAGCGATCAACTGGCGATCCGCGCCCAGCCGAGCCTGGTCGAGTTGAGTGCCCCCGGCGGACTGGCGCTGTCGTCCGATGCGGATCGTCATGCGGAGCGCGCCGGCAAGGCCGACGAAAACCGTGTGTTCGATCCGACCGGCTGGCAAGGGCAGGGCGAGGAATTCACGGCACGACGCCAGGCCTTGATGCAGACGATCGCCGGCGCGTCGCCCGAAGACAAGAACAACGCCCGGATCGACCTCGCACGCTTCTTCTTCGCGAATGCCATGGGACCGGAGGCGCTGAGCGTGCTGCGCGCCGTCGAGCGGGACGCGCCGGCGATGTTCGACGATCCGAACCTGCGGGCCTTGCGCGGCGCGTCCGAGGAATTGGCGAACCAGTTCGATACCGCACTGGCCGATCTGGGCGATCCATCGCTCGACGAACGCCCCGACGGCCAGCTGTGGCGCGCGGCGCTCGCCGCCGACCGGGGGCTCTGGGCCGATGCGCTCAATGCCTACGTCAAATCCGGCAACGTGCTGAGGAATTACCCGGAGGCGCTGCGCAACCGTCTGTCGATCAAGCTGGCCGAGGCGCTGCTGAACGCCGGCGACCGTGACAAGGCGGCGGCACTGGCGGCCGACGTGCTGGCCCATCATCCGAGCGGCTCGGAATCCGATCAGGCCAAAGTGCTGCAAGGCCGCATCCTGGCGATCCAGGGCGACACGAAGCAGGCGGTCGCGCTGTGGCAGGAGGTTTCGAAATCGCCGGACTCGAGCCTGGCGCGGGCTCAGGCGACCTATGCCATGACCCTGACCAAGCTCGATGAAAAGGAGATCGACCGCGCCGACGCGATCGCGGCGCTCGATCGCCTGCGGTTCGTCTGGCGCGGCGACGATTTCGAAATCCGCGTCCTGCGCAAACTGGCCGAACTGCAGATCGCTGACGGCGACTACCAGTCGGGCTTCCGGTCGCTGCGCCAAGTGCTGGCGAGTTATGGCGACAATCCCGCGTCGCACGGCGTGGCCGACGAAATGCAGCAATATTTCATCGATCTGTTCCTGGGTAAGGCGGCCGACAACGTGACGCCGCTCCGACAGCTCGGCCTGTACGATGAATTCAAGGAATTGACTCCGGCCGGCTCGGTCGGCGACGAGATCATCCGCAAGCTGGCCGACCAGTTGGTCAAGGTCGACCTGCTGGATCGCGCGGCCGACCTGCTGGACACCCAGGTGAAGACACGCCTGAACGGTGTCGACCAGGCACGGGTCGCGACCCAGCTGGCGCTGGTCCGGCTGCTCGACCGGCGGCCCGACGATGCGATTTCGGCGCTCGATCTGCCGGTCATCCCCGACCTGCCGCCGGAACTGGTCCGCCAGCGGCTGGAACTGAGGGCCCGGGCCCTGGCCGAGCAGAATCAGAATCCCGAGGCACTGAAACTGCTGACTGGCGACGATTCGGCCGACGCCGACCGCCTGCGCGTGGACATCCTGTGGAAAACCCAGAACTGGGGCGCCGTCGTACCGGTGCTGCAGCACGGGCTGAAGCCGCCCGCGGCCGGCAAGATCGACGAGGACACAGCCCGCGCGGTGCTGAAGATTGCGACCGCCATGGTGCTGGGCAAAGACCGGACCGGCCTGACCGTCCTGCAGAAGCAGTATGGCGCCGCGATGGACAAGAGCGCGCTCAAGGACGATTTCCGCGTCGTCGCCGGTAACAGCTCGTCGACCAGCGGCGACTTCAAGTCGCTGGCCGACCGGGTCGCCCAGATCAGCGACCTGCAGGGCTTCATGACGACTTATCGCCAGCGCCTGGCCACCAACGAGCTTTCCAAGATCAACTGACCGGACGGTGCGGGATGAGAATCTTTCGCAAAAGCCTCTTGCATAAAAACGGTTTCGATATATCTTAGACAAGTCGAAACACACACAAGAGAGTTACTATGTTTGGAAGATCACGACATCGCGACCATGGCCACTGCCATGGAGAGAGCCACGGAGATGATGGCGATCGCCGCTTCTCCCGGGGCGACTTCGGATTCGGCGGACGTCACTTCGGCGGGCACCACGGCGGTGGACGCCATGGTTGGGGCGGCGGCGGGCGCATGGGCCGGCTGTTCGAGCAGGGCGACCTGCGGTTCCTCATCCTCAGCCTGATCGAGGAAAAGCCGCGTCACGGCTACGAGATCATCAAGGCGATCGAGGAAAAGCTCCACGGCCTTTACAGCCCGAGCCCCGGCGTCATTTACCCGACGCTGACCCTGCTCGAGGAAATGGGCTACGCCACGGTCGCGCAGGCCGAGGGCAACAAGAAGCTCTACGCCATCACCGACGAGGGGCGGGCGTTCCTGGCAACGAACCAGTCGATCATGAAGGTCGTCCTGGAAAAGATCGCCGCCGTGAAGCGCCGCTTCGCCGGCGGCACGCAGCCGCAGATCCAGCGGGCCATCGAAAACTTCAAGCTGGCCCTGCAGATGCGCCTCGATGCCGGCGGGCTTACCGACGACCAGGTCGCCCGCATCGCCGCCATCATCGATGCGGCCGCGACCGACGTCGAGCGGGTCTAGAGGGCGTGCGGATGATACCGACGTCCTTGCGTCGGGTCTGGGGGCAGGGGGCGGCGACCGCTCCCGTCGCCCTCGATCCCCGATCGGCACCGATGCCGGCCGACACCGATCCAACGCCGGCGAAATGGGAAACGGACGTTCTGTTCGTCTGCCTGCGCTGTTCCACCAAGCTGCCGGACGGCCTGGCACCGGACGGGCGAACCACGCTGCGGCAATGGTTCAAGGACCGCCTGGGCTCCGTCGGCCGGGGCAAGGCGCTGCGCGTGGTCGAGACCTCGTGCCTCGGCCTCTGCCCGGAGCAGCGCATCGCTGTCGCGATCGGTCGGGAACTGGCTGCCGATCCGGCCATCATCCGCTCGGTCGCGACCGAGGCGGACCGCGAGGCGATCTATCGGATGGCCGTGGGCGATCAGCCCGGCCCGAAGCTCTGAATGAGCGAGCCGCACACCAGGTACCAGCCGTCGATCAGCACGAAGAAGATCAGCTTGAACGGCAGCGAGATCACGTTCGGCGGCAGGCTGACCATGCCCATCGACATGACCAGCGACGCGACCACGATGTCGATGATCAGGAACGGCAGGAACAGCAGGAAACCGATCTCGAAGGCCCGGCGCAACTCGCTGATCAGGAAAGCCGGGACGAGCGCCCGGAACGGGGTGTCGTCGGGCGTCGCCACGGCCGGAATCCGGCCCAGGCCCATGAACAATTGCAGATCCTGGTCGCGGACATGGGTCTGCATGAAATCGTGGAACGGCTTGGCGGTCCGGTCGAATGCCGTCTGGTTGTCGATCTTTTCCGCGATCAGCGGCGCGATGCCGTCATTGTAGGATCGTTCGAGCGTCGGCCCCATCACGAAGGCCGAGAGGAACAGCGCCAGGCTGATCAGCACCGTATTGGGCGGCGTCTGCTGGATGCCGATGGCGGTGCGCAGGAACGACAGCACGACGACGATGCGCGTGAACGACGTGACGGTGACCAGCAGGCCCGGCACCACGCTCAGCACCGTCATCAGCGCGACGAGCTCGACGATCCGGCCAGTCGTCGAGCCGCCGCCGTCGCCCAGGTCTAGCGACAGGCTCTGGGCCGCGGCAGGGCCGGCGAGCACCGCCAGCAGGATCGCAACGATGCTCCCTTTCACGAGCGCGCGGATCACGCGTCCTCACGCGGCAGATGGGCGACGAAGCTCGGCTCGGCCCGACCGCGCTGTGTCGTTTCTGCGGCGATCGTAATGCCGGTCTCAATGACCAGGTCGCGCGTCCCGCCGATCAGCAGCAGGTGTTCGGTCTGATCGCGCCGTACCAGCAGCAGCCTGCGGCGGGAATCGATGGCGATCGACTCGACCATGCCCAGGCGTCCGGCGCGACCCAGCCGCATGGCGGGGCCGAACCTGCGCACCAGCCAGGCGAACAACCCGATGAGGGCCAGGACGAAGACTAGGGCGCCGACGAGCCTGGCGATGTCGGTCATGCTTTCGATTTGGGGGCTCCCGCTGTCGCGCGATAGACGGCACTCGCCTGCTTGGGGCTGGAGGTCCGTTCGGTCTCCGGGGTGACGTTGGCCAGGCGCTCGCGCAGATGCCGCTCGATCTCGTCAAGCTTCTGGGTCAGGCGCAGCAGCCGGTCGGCCGCATCGCGGCGCCGGCTCTCGACCGCCTGCCGACAGATCGTCTCGATGCGCGGCGGCAGGTCGGCGAGGTCGATCAGGTCGCCGGCCGTCAGGGCGACCAGCGCCGCCTCGAGCTGGGCGTCGGTGTCGTCGAGCAATCTGTCGAGGGCGGTGTCGGTCATGGCGCGGCGTGCTCGGGCGAAGATCGCTGCTGAAGCTCCCAGCGATAGTGACCGAGATCCAGGATTCCTGCGGTGTCCAGGGTCCGGTTGTCGATAGTTGGAAAACCGGTTGGAAACACCGCTTCCGCCATCATTTTTTCCTGATCCATTCCACGTTCTCGCCCGAGACTTCCGGGTTCAGATGGGCCGCGAGCTTGCGATAGGCGGCGTGCGCAAGGCCGCGTGAGCGCTTCGTATATACCTCGAAGGATCCATCGCCGCTATTGCCGATCGAATGGCCGGATATGCTGGCCGCCTGGGCATTCGTGCAGTCGGCGTCGAGCAGGTCCTGTACGCACTGCCGCCGGATGTCGTGGAAATGGATGTCGGCATCCAGCAGCCCGGCGCGCTCGAGCCAGAGATACCAACGGCAGTTGATGTTGTGGACTGTCCAGGGGATGCCGGCGTCGATCGTCAGCATGCGATCGGTCTCGTTGCGCCGGGGCATCTCTTCAATGAGTTGCTTGAACTGCGGGATGGCGAAGGTTGGATAGTAGCTCGTCGCCTTGGTGGTCTTGGCGGTCTTGCTGTGCAACCATTCGATCCAACCGTCGGCGTCCATGTCGTCCCAGCTCACCCGACACAGGTCCGACTTCCGGATGCCGGTCAGCCGGGCGAATTTATAGAGCCGGATCTCATCAGGCTTGCCGGTCGCCAGCAGCTTGGCATCCTCTTCCGGCGATATGCCGCAGCCCTCGCGGCTCCGCTTGTTGGCGAGGCGCGGAATTTTCTTGCTGTGGTCATATTCGAGCTTGCCGCGGTCGTATGCCCACGAGATCAAGCGCTGCAGCGTCGAGACGTTCTTGTCGGCCATGGCCGGCGTCGCGCTGAACTCGTCGCGCCAATCGAAGATCTCGCCGCGGAACTGGCGGACCGACATGTGTCGCCCCTCGTATTCTCCCCAGCGATGTCGGATCTGCTTGAAGATGGTTTCTCGGGTCAGACGCGTCTTGGGCGCGCAGTCGGCATGTTCCGGGGATTTTTCGAACAGGTCGCACAGATCTGAGAGCGTCTCGCGCTTGACGGCCGGCTGCGGTACGACGTGATCGGCGCGCTGGGCCTGGCGGTTGAACGCAGCGGTTCCCGGCTCACCTTCGATCCGCGTCCGCGTCGTCTTGTGGTAGAAATACCAGGTGACCGAGCCGTCGCTAAGACGCTTTGAGGTCGCGCTGACGCCTGGCGGCAGCTTTGGCCCTGACCACTTCATAATCATCCGCCCCTTCGGCGATCCCGAGCTCGGCATCGGCAATCATCTCAAGCGCGCGCCGGTCCCATGTCAACTTGCCACCGCGCTCGCCACGCGGGATGCCTGGCGGCCACTTACCTTTGCTGACCTCCGCATCGAACGTGTTCGGGGAGACGCCGACGAAAGCGGCAGCCATGTCCCGGCCGAGGAAGCGCGGCCAGTAGGGCAGCCTTTCCGCAGACAGGGCAGGTCGGGTCATCACGCCCCGTCCTTTCCGTCTTCGCCATCTGCCCGCGGGCCGGCGATGGCAGGAAGCATGTCGGTTGCGGAAATCCGCTCCAACACCGTCTGGCCGTTCGGAAGCATGATCTGACCGAGAAATGCGCCTTCAAAGGTCAGCATGCCAATTTCCACGGCCGTCACCTGGCCCTTTATCCAGTCCCGCAGGATCGAATATACGGCGATGTTTCCGACGGAGAGGGCTTTGCGTTCGTGCTCGATCCTGCTGGACCGGCTGCGGTGCGACCAGGGGTGCTCGCGCAACCATGCGGCGGCATAGCCCTTGGCGTTGGCCTTGATCGTCACCCGGCGCTGGTGCCATTCGAACTGCACCGTCAGGTCGCCCTGGTGGAAGTCCTCCATGAGACCGAAGCTGCCGGCGCCGAAGCCGCGCAGGATCTTCTGCATGTCGGATACGGCAGCCTTCCCGCTGGTGGCGTTCTCATATGGAAGGGTCACTCCTCCACCTCCAAGCCCGGGATCGTGCGCAGGGCTGCTTTCATGGCTGTTCGAAGATTTCCAAAAGTGAGGCGATACGCATCCATCGCCGTCTCGATCATCTCCCCCGTCACCCTCACCTTCGCTCCGGCGAGGATGCCGGCTGAGGCGAGAGCGTCCAGGATGGCATGAACCTCGCGAGGGTGGACGTGATGGTCGGTCGCCTCGCGGATGACTTGGAACCCGGGCCGACCGCTGACGATGTTGTCCACTCCATGCTCTGAGGACTCGGGTGGGAGGATGGAGAGGAGGTCTTCGTTGAGAACCCACCGTCCGTTTGGAGATGACTTGGTCGCAGTTCTGCAACGCATGACCCTACTCGAGAGCGAATCATCATCAACCCCGACAACTCGCTCCTCGCGCCGGCTGCTTCCTCGTTGCACCATCACCCGATCCCCGACCTTCGCCCGCTTCCAGGGAGGGTCTTCGGCTGCGACTTGGAACTTTGCATCGAAGAAAGTCACGTGCTCCGACATGATTTCCTCAGCGGTCATCGGCCGCACGGAACCGTCTTTGCCGACTACAACGTTGCTGAGCTCGTCGCGTTCCTCCAGCTTGCGCACCCGTTCGGCCAGGTACTGGAACTCGGCGATGGTGGGGGATGTGGTCATGTTTTTGTCAGGCATTTTCTTTCCTCAACCGCTGAACTTCGCGTTCAAGCGCCTCAATCCGAATTCGGGCTACCGCGACTAGGCCTCTGAGGTAAATCTTATCCGCCTTGCTATTATTGACTTCGGCGTCCAACTCAAAAATACGCGTTCGGTAGGCATCCCTCTGCGCCGTGACCTTCTCTAGCGCGGCTTCGGCTGCCTCGGCGCGGGTGAGAGCGGCGTCTAGCTCCCGCAGCGCTGTCGGGAACTCCGTGCGGAAGGTTTTTACGATGTCCCAGCACCCAGGCGTCGCCTTCTCGCACAGCGCCAGCAGCGCGGGGATATCGAGGGTGGTCATGGCTGATCCCGCTGCAAAGCGGCTAGACCAAGAACAACCGCCAGACCCGCGCACACGGCATTTTCATAGGGCGACCCTCCTGGACCCAAGTAAAGTGCGACTTGAAATCCGCACCCAATGATGACGAAAAATCTCATTGTGCTCATGCTCGTTCTCCGGACGGAGGGGCGGGGATGGGCGGAAGCGGTGTCCAGTGCGTGTGGTAGCCGGGCCAGCCGCCGACCATGACGCGCGCCACGAGCCCTGAGTGAGCGTGCACCTCGATCGTTTGGCCCAGACAGAGCGGCGATCCAACCCATGGCGCCTCAGTGATCGGGAATTCCCACCACAGCACGTCGCCCATATCTTCATGCCACTCGTCGAGCGGTCGGGCGAGAGGCGGCTCCGATCCCCCATGAGGCACAGCGGATAGGGCGGCGCGGGCCGCTTTGCACGAAGCCTGTCGTCTTTCGTGGAAAGAGAGGACATCCGCTCGTGTCGGGATTGGATAATCATCGGCCCATGCTTCGGGGTCGATCGCCCTGGCCACCGCCTCTACATCCTCCTCCGATGCCTGGAGGCGTGGGGATGGGAGGGCGGAGAGGTAGGCGCGGATGGCGGCCGCGGTCCTGTTTCGCATTGACCAGCCAACAGCTCTCGTTGCTACGCTGATCGCCGCTTCGAACGCCGTCTCGTCCAAGGGATGGGTCATGGCTTCAGATCCTGCACGGCCTCGATATCGATCATGCGGTTAACCAGATCGAGCGCCGATTGCTGGAGGGCTTTACGGGTGGAAGCGAGCGCATCCCACGCCGCAGCCCCCGCCGCATCCCACGCCGCATCCCACGCCGCATCCCACGCCGCATCCCACGCCGCATCCCGCGCCGCATCCCACGCCGCATCCCACGCCGCATCCCACGCCGCATCCCGCGCCGCAACCCGCGCCGCAGATGCGTCCTTCCGGATAGCGTTCAGAGCGGGCATCAGCGACGGACATGCGGCGAAATCGATTATTTCTGGAAGAGCCCGCAGCGTCGCGCCCTGCTCTTTCAGACCGGCCAATTCTAGCCATGCCGTTGTGTGGGACCGGATCAGCCAATCCGCCGCCATCGTCGATCGCCTCTTTTCGACCTCTGGTGTTGACTTGGTGCCGACGAGACGGGGGATCAGACCGCGCAGCAACGCGTCGCGCTCGTCGTCTGGCAGGCTGTCGTTCCACGATCGCAGGAACGTCGAGATCACCGGGCATGCACAGACCGGGTTGTCCGACCATGGCTCTCCGGCAACGAAGGCGACCGCTTCCATGACGTAGATGCCGTCTTCAAGATCGTCGTGCGATCCGCTCGACAGCGGAGGAAGTTCGGAAAGCCGGTGGATATTGGGAAGTGACATGATTATTTCTCTCCAGAGGGCGGCAGGGGGAGCCATTCGGACGGGCGTTGAATCGAAGGCGAATGATCTCGATAGGATAGCCCGGTGTCTTCGAAGGTCATCCCGCGCCCTAGCGACATGCGGTTGTATCCAGTGACGAATTCTCCGAACCCTTCATGCCAAAACATCGCCAGCGCATCGTCGCCGACGCGTCCCCAGAATTTCTGACCATCCTTCGGCGCGCTCTCGATCGGCCGCCACGCCACGACCTCATCGATCGCCTTCGCCAATGCGCCCCAGTCCGTTAGCATCTCGGAGCGGAAGCGCGAGACGATCGTCTGGCCGGGGGTCATGGCTTCGGCTCCTTGCCAATTTGAAGAGTAGGATCCCCCTCGATCTCCATTCCGCTAAGCTGCGGGAACAGCATTGGCCAGTCTGCATTGTCCTCATCGAACTCGTCCGGGCGTGCAGCAAAAGCTACAAACTCGACAACCCCATGCGGATCGGTATCGGCACCCTCAATAATCGCCGCTACCCGGATAATATTCGTCGGGCAAGTATGCTCGTTCACCCAATATCGCTGGTGCTCAATCCACTCTTCCATGCTTTCTGGCGGTCCGTCTCTGGTATAGATCTGGTGCTCCACGATGAACCAGACCGGCGACTCGGTCTTTTGTGCCAGGCGCAACAGCATGTACCCATTAACCGGTTTGGGCCGCGCAACAATGCTCGTTATTTCAACCGTCTGATTTTCGGAGGACCAGAGGAAGTTAACAACAGTGCCGCATTCTTCGCACTGCCACGGGCCGGCGCACGTGTCTCGCTGATTAGCGAGAAAGTGCGTGACTTCGTGCGCTTCGTCATAGCCGCAGGACGGGCAGGCAAAATATAGCCGCGGGACTGTCTTCATGGTGGCGCGGGTCATTCTTCGGCTTCCTCGCTCAGGTCGATTTCTTCGACGCCGGAGCCGTTGCAACGCTTGCAAGTCTCCTCGAAATGGCCTTGCAGCAAAGGCGTGCGCCGAACAACGTGTGTCCAGCCGTTGCCATCACACCACGGGCATTCTCGATCCATAATCACGAAGCCCTCCTAAGATCCGCGAGCGCGCGTGTCAGATCCATGCTCGACCGGCGGACGGAGCCGGAGAGCTTCGTGCCAACGATCCACTCGTATTCATGCGGGCTCTCGATGAGTCGTTCCGCCGCCAGGATAAACCGACGCGCCTCGGTCAGGGCGACTTGTAGGGAGTCTTTGGTCATGAAATCCTCCGGTATTGAGACGCCCTGAAAACCACCCGGCGCATACCATCCGCATCGCCACGCTCAGACCACAGGGCCGACGCCACAGCGCGACCGTCGATGCCGCGCTCGGCCAGATATTCTTCCTCGCCGCCGTGCTGGTGCAGAGCGTCGTGGCACCGCAGGCAGAGGGGCAGGCACCACCGGTCCGCATTCTTCATCCCCATGCCACGGCTGGACGGATCGACCCGCAGCAGATGGTGGGCCTGGATGTTCACCTCCGATGCACACAGGCAGCACGGGAGATTCCTGACCATGGCGAGGTGGGTTGGTGACATGCCTTCGCGGGCCTGGCGGATGCTGGTCTGGACGGAGCGGGAAATCCTGGGTGCAGGCATCAGGCGACCCTCCTGGGCTGGTCGAGCATCTGGTGCACCTCGGCGACCAGATCGTCCGCGGTCATGCCCGACAGCAGGTGCTGGCAGATCAGCCCGACGGCCTGGTCAAAGAATCTGCGGAAATCGTCCTGCGGCATCGAGGCGAAGGAGATCGAATTCGGAACCGGCACCGTCGATCCGTTCGGCATGCGCATGATGTCGTAGAAGCCGAGAGCGATCTTGAGTGCGACGAGCAGCTTCTCCGGCGTTTCGAATTCTGTGGCGCCGGCGACCTTGGTCAGCAACGCGAAGAAAAGGCGGTGCTGGTCGACCGATCGGGGCCGGTGCAGTTTCACCAGCACCCGATCGCCGATCTTGACCTTCGCCAGAAGGTCGGAAGCGTGCCCATCGACGGGGATCAGCCCCGCTTCCGTGCGCTTCATGACGAGGGTCGTTTCCATGGTCAGGGCGCCAGCATGATCGCGGCCTGGCGCTTGGCGAAGGCATCGCGCAGCTCATCGGCCATCTTGAGCGACTTGGCGTTCAGCGCCGCGAGATTGGCCTCGTTGTCATGGTCGAGGGATGCGAGTGAGGAGATGTCGCAAGCCTCCTCGATCCGGGCCTTCATGGTGTCGAGCCATCCCTTCCAGCCGAGCGGCTTCGGGTCGATCGTCAGAGACGGCTGACGCCAGAAATCATCGGGCTTCCCAGCGTCCGTTGCTTGTGCGTGGGTGGCTTGGTCCTTCGCCTTGATGGCGCTCTGGTATAGATCTTCGAGCTCGCCGATCGAGATGTTCGATGCCGCCATTTGGGCCAGCGCGTCTTCGTTGTGCTCGAACACGGCGACGATGACATCGTCCGACTTGCCGCGCATCAAACCGCCCAGCATCGCTATTGCGCGCGGTGCCGGCCATTCCCCGGCAATCTCCCCATGCTCGTCGATGATGGTCAGCGTCGGATACGACGGCGCCGTGTTGTCGACGAAATCGGAGCGCTGCGGACGAGCAACCGCCTGTTGGGCACCGGGCGAGATGTCGATAATCTTTTCGGCTTCATCCGGATCCATGATGCCGGCGAAGCCGAAGGCGACGCGCGCGCACTGGATCAGCGCCTTATGCCGAAGCATCCGGTTCGCCATCTTCCACGGCTCGGTTTGGCGCACGCATTCCGACAGGTATTCCGTGACGATGGTCGGCCTGCTGCGGTCCTTGCGCCAGATCGTGCAGGTGCAGGAGAACAGCTTCTTCTGATCGTCCAGATCCTCGCGGAATTCCATGCCGTCGAACTGCGGATGCTGGTTCACCTTCTTGATCCACCCGTCGACACTGACGATCGGCTGAATGCCGCCGCCGCGCTTCGGGTAAGCGAATATTTCCTTGGTCAATGGGTTCAGGTCGTGCTCGTTCGCCACGAGCAGAAAGGCGGCGAACTCCTCGCGGGTCGGCGGTTGCTGATTATTGCCGGCCGGCATGCAGGTGGCGCGCACAGTGGCCTCGAATGCCTGGGGCTCCATGCCGTAGCGGGTCGCCATGGTGATCAGAATGGAGCGCGGTGGCGTGATGGTCGCGACGGACATGGAGCGTTCCTCAGCGGATGACGGTGGTCGAAGATTCGGTGACGGTGGCGCCGGGAAGATCACGGACGCCCGCCCGAACCTGCCGGTCGAAGATCTTCTGGACGGCATCGCGCACTGCGGCTTCGTCGATTTTTCGGGCGTGGCGGATCGCGGCGGTCAGATCGATGATTTCTGCGGTGAACACCTTCCGGCCCGATGCCTTGATGCCGTAATCGGACGCGATCGGGGCCGCCGTCGTGGCTTGGGCCTGGCGCACAAGTTCTTCGGCGGCGTCCCGGGCGTTGCGGTTATCGATCTCGGCCTGCAGGGCGCGCTGGCGCGCTGCGGCGTTCTCGCTGTCGATCTTTGCCTGCGCCTGGGCGGCCTCGCGCTGGGCCTGTTCCCGCGCGGCGCGGTCCTCGCTGGCCGCAGCCTCGCGCTGCGCCTTCTCCATCAGGCGCTGGGCTTCGTCCCGCTCGCGCTGGGCCTGCGCTTCGGCGGCGATCCGGGCACGCTCTGCGGCCTCGGCCGCCTCGCGCTGGCGCCGGGCTTCTTCCTCGAGCCGGCGACGTTCGGCCGCCGCCTTCGCCTCTTCCTCGCGACGGAACTGATCGATCATCTTGACGACCCTGTCGGCCGCCTCGACGACCGGCGCGGCCAGGGCCTGGAAATGCCGATCGACCGTCCGGCCATCCTCCAGAAACGGCTCCTTGCGGACCTTCCGCGTCTCGTCGATCTTCTTGGCATGCTCCTTGAGCATCTTCGCGAGCGTGGTCGCCCGGCCGGCGGTGTCGGCGTCGGAGACCTTGGCGCGTTCGGTGGCGGCAACCAATTCGTTCGACCGGGCGGCAAGGCCGCTGGTCTCTTCGGTCAGCATCTCGGACAGCGGCGCGGCGCCGGAATTGTGGCCAATAGTCGGGGAAATCTTGGGCAGGGCGGACATGTTCAATTCCTCCTATTCGTCGATGTCGTCGAAAATCGAGCGATTGCCGCGCTCGTCGAGTAGCGTTCCATCCGATGCCCAAAGCGGGCTGCCGTTCGAATGCTTCTGATCCCGCCAGCCCGGATGAACCTCATCAAGACGCGCTGCTTTTTCGGCGATTTCCTGTTCGGAATTGGACATATTCTTTCCTCCTCAGAAGGGCAGCGGGATTGCAGACATCTCGACGCGCTGCTTGGGGTTGGCTTCGGGCGAAGACGGCGCGAACTCGGAAGCCCATCTCCGATCCGCCAGCAGAAATTCGTATTCCGATCGGTCCAGCGGCCGGCCGAGCAGCAGGTGCGGCCGCACTGCAGGCGAGCAGTAGTCGGGCTCTTCCGTATCGGGCTTGTTGATCCAGATCGACCACATCGGCGATCGGTCCAGCGTCTCGCCGGTGAGCGGATCCCGCGAAGGTCCGTATGCGACCTTGCACGCGACCTCGACCGCCCCCTTGCGCATGCGAACCGCATAGAGGCCCGGCGCATCATGGGCGTAGACGAGAGTCGATCCCGTCTTCACCGCCCGATCCCCGCCATCTGCACGATCTCCCGGGCGATCCAGCAGACGAACACTGCGGAGACCAGGGATAGGGACAGCTTCTCGATGAGGCTGGGCTTCTGACGGTCGAGCCAGGAGGCTTCGTCGGGGGTGCGGAGGTCGGTCATGGCGAGGGGAAACCTTCCGGATTGTGGCAGGTCGGGCATTCTCGGAAATGCGGATCACCTCGACCGAGGCCGTAGCATTCCCAGCCGCCGCCCTCGCAGGCGGCGCAGACCGCTGGCTCTGCCTGGGCCGGACGTGGCAAGCGGATCTCGTCGGCGATCATAATTTCCACCCAAAGCCATGCACGCTGATGAGGACGCCGAAGACCGCGACCACCAGGGCCGGGCCGTACCATTCCCGGACGACCTGGCGCATGCGGGACCGATGACGGCGGGTGCGGTTGGTCACCATTGGTCGTCCATCCACTTGTCGGATTCCGCCTTGGTCATGGTCTCCGAGGGCTCGTCCATACGGGTGAGCCAGAGCCAGAGGCGAGTGAGGAGGCGCTTCATTCCGCGGCACTCCTGAACTCGACCGCATCCCGCTCCCGCATGCGCTCATGGGCGGCGTAGAGGCCGTCGCGGATCTCGGTCATCCATTCGCTGTCGCCCGGCGCCAGGAAGTCCTTGTTCTCGATCATCGCGAGGTCGTAGCGCAGGTCGTCGATCTCGGCCTGGATCGGGTCGGACGATCGCGTCGGGACGAATTTCGGCAGCAGCTTCGGCGCCGGGAAGACCTGATTGGCGAGTGTCTTGATGTTGGTGTCGAGCGCCGCCGCAATGCCGACCAGGTAGTCGAGCCGTGGCAAGCGCGTGCCGGCCTCGTATTCCTTCAGCAGCTTGCAGGGGATCGCGGCGGCCTTCGCCAGATGTGCCTGGGAGAGACCCTTGCGGGCTCGCAGGATGGCGATGCTGTTGAGGGCGCTCACGACCGGCCCTCGGCTTTGGCGATGGCGGCGCGCGCGGCCGTGAGCGCCTCACGCCAAACATCCATCGTGTCGCCCTGGTCGGTGATGTCGACCAGTTCTTTGATCGCGGCGAGCAGATCCGGCGCGGCTGCGATCAGGTCGGCATTCGCCAACGCCTCGTCATGCTGTTCAGCGGGCCAATCCGACGCATCGAAGATATCGATGCTGACAGAATGGCTGCCAGGACGACGAAATCTTGGCCTGGTCTCGATGCCATTGACGAGACCGTCATCATTCGACCAAGGCCCCGGCGTGTGCTTCGCGACGCTCACGACAGCCACCACCAGACAAACCCGACGATGCAGGCCATCAGCGCGAGGATCCGCCCCGCCGCGACATCGGCCGCGCGCTGGGTCGCCGCCGCCATCTCGTCTTCCGCGCCGTCGGCCATGACATCGCTATCGGGCCATTCCGAGAGCAGGGTGAAGCCGTTGCTCCCATCGGAGACGGGCTCGCAGATATAGGGGGTGCGAGGGGCCATCATGCGGCCTCCACGCCGAGGGTTGCCGCGATCAGATCGGGCGTCCAGTTGGCGAGCGGCAGGCTGGAGATGTAGGACAGGGCCTCGTCGTAGGTCTTGAACCACACGGAGTCGCTGGCAGAGATCCCGCGCTTGTAGACGCCGATACCGCGGGTCCCCATGGAGACGAGGGCCTTCTTGTAGCCCTTCTCCTTCATCGCCCCCAGCATGTCGGTCTGGTATCGGGTCAGCGTGGTCATCGCATCGGCGACGCGGAGGGATTCGGCGGACGGGATCATCTTCGTGTGCCTCACATCGGAGCGCCGGTGCGCTGGGGATGAGAGGATATTGCGATAATCGCAATTAGAATGTCAATGCGTTTTTCGCAATTTAATTCGCGCAGGTTTTGCGGGAACATGGAGCCACTGTTATCTCAGAGGTTCTCAGCATGATCATCAACGGTGTCTATGCGATGCCGCGACCCACTTTGCGCGGAGCGGCCTTCCTGGCCTTTCTCAATCCAATGACCGAAACAGCCGCAGATGCGCCATGGGCGCGCATCTCCTCATATCCAGCAGAAGTGGCCTTCGGCTACGCGGCCGGTTTCTTATCTCAAGGGGCGGTAAAGGGGCTCATTCTTGGAATTGTTGTTTACTGGATTGGCAGGCTTCTGGTGAGATTAAAACCAAAATTCCCAAATAATTTCGCCAAAATAGTCGGAAAAGGAGTTTATTTTATCGCCATAGCTCTCGGATTTTACGTTGCTGCCATGGCAGTAAGTATGATTATATTTATGTTTAACAACAATGATTCGTCCATTGTTGGAATTTACAGCGTATCTCTTTTAATACAGATAGGTTTTTGGTACTGGTTTCTTGGCGCTGGAGTAAAATATTTTATTAGCAAATGACATTTAAGCGTCACCACCAAGCACAACGCGATGTTTAGATAATATCTGTGAAGACTCTAGTTTAATTTCTTTTGACGGATTGAATTGGCTAAGTATTAGAATTCCTCCGCCTTCCCGGACGAAGCGCTTCACCAATGCGCGCGGTGGCTCGCCATCAGCTTTCGGCTTGATCTGCACCACTACGAAGCAGCCTGGCACCACAGCTTTTCCAGGATGAACATACAATGTCTCGCCGGGCATGTATCGAGGGACCATGGAGGTTCCCGCCACGTAGACCGCATAGGCCTCGGCGGACCCTGTAAGGATGCTCGGACGCTCGATGATATCAAGAGTTTGCCCGTTCATCTCGAACCAGTCGTCTTCACCTCCGACAGCTCGGCCGCGCACGGGCAAATCTTTGGCGAGGCCTCCTAGGCGGTAAGGTGATTGTTCGGCGGCGGTAGTTTTGTTCACGCCGCGCTTTCCGTTTTTGGTCGGAACATAGGGATCGATGGCTTCACCTGGCGGTCCGTACATCACGTACTCAAGCGGTACCTGCAGAAAGTCGGATACCAGAATAGGCTCACGCCCTTTCAATTGACGCATGCCACCGATCATCCGGTTCACGCCGGACGGCTCAATACCCAACACCGCCGCCATCTCAGCCTGCGTCTTATTGAGTTCCTGCAGGCGCTTCAAAATCCACTTCCTATTCATGGCTTCCAGTGTTGCGGGATTCGCAAAATTTGTCCGTTGCGAAGATCGCAAGTTTCTCTTGACGGCGAGATTGCGATTATCGCAATATTACGGCCATGAAAGCTCCAGCCGAAATTGTCATCGAAAAGCTGGGCGGCCATCAGGCCGTCGCATCGATCTTGGGGATTCACGTTTCACAAATATTCCGATGGACCTACCCGACCGAGCGCGGAGGAACGGGCGGTTTCGTGCCGACGAAGCATCAGCAACCGCTTCTTGATTTTTCGCGACGAAAAGGGAAGGGGCTTGAACCTGGAGATTTTTTTCTCACGGCCGACCGCGTACCTAGCGGAGCCGCAGCATGACGACCGTCCTCTGGATCCTCGGCATCGCGATCGTCGCGGCACTGATCTTCCGTCACTGCATCAATTTCGGAGATTTCTGGGGAGGCAACTGGCCGTGACCGGATCAGTCGTCCTCACGTGTGCGTGCAGGCGCACGGAGCAGCTTCGACGGCTCGTTGTCGTTGGCGCACATTCCGGCCTGCAGCTTTCGGATCAGCTCGTCGGCGAGTTCGCCCAGCGATCTGAAACCCACCCGGCGATACGGCCCGCGTCCATCCGCCAAGATTTCGCGGTCCGCATCGTCTCTGGGTTTGTCCATCTGAACCTCATCCGCCGGCAGCGCTCGCCGAACGCCCTCAACATGAAGGTGTTCGATGAGCATTCCAATGCGACCGGGTACGACGAGATTGCGCGCCATGTCTGACTCGATGTCGGCGGCGATCGGCCAGAGCGTGAGCCAAGCCCTGCGGTCGGCGAGGCCCAAGGACACGGCAAAGCACGTGGCGCGGGACATCGGCGCCGACGTGCGGACGGTCGAGCGCTGGCTGGCCGGGAACGCACCGCTGGCGGGCCATCTGGCCGAGCTCGTCAAATGCTATGGCCAGCGCTTCGCCGGCATCGTCCTGGCGCCCTGCGGTTCCTGGACCGAACGCCTGCGGATGGAGGCCGAGATCGATGTCCGGATCGCCGAGGCCGACGCCATGCTGGCAGAGCTCAAGCAGATGCGTGACGCCAGGAAGGCGGAGCCGCTGTGACATGGCTCATCTCCTGGACTGCATGGGCTTTGGCCTGGATCTCCAAGCACTCCGGCTGCGCGGCCAAGTGGCTGCTGCGGCGGATACGGAAGGACTGAACCCCAGCGGGCCGTGGGTATCCGGCCTTTCCTCCCAGGACTCTGCGGGGCGCTTGAGGCGCTGTGAACCGAAGGCGCCCGCAGCCTTTTGAGAGGGTAGGGGAAGACCTCCCCGAACGCACCAACCCACGACACGGCGCCCGGTTGCGGCTGTGTCAAAGATTTTCCGGAGAGCCAGATGACCCGTCAGATCCGCACCGTCGAAACCCTGGCAGCGCACCGCGAGAAGATGGACCGGAAGCGGCATGCCCGATCGCTCAAGGGTCGCCGGAACATGTCGTATGTCGCGCCCAAGGAATGGGTCCGCGTCACGCCTTGCTCGGCATAGGGGTTGGTCGCCATGACCCAGACCAAGCCCTCAGACGTCGGCGGCATCGCGGGCGAGCAGCTGCGATCGATCATCGACCGGGTCGAGCGCCTCGACGAGGAGATCAAGGCCCTCAACGAGGACAAAAAGGACGTGTTCGCCGAAGCCAAGGGCAACGGCTTCGACACCAAGATCATCAAGCGGATCATCCAGATCCGGCGCCGCGATCGATCCGAGCTCGACGAGGAAGAGACCATGCTCGAAATCTACATGCGCGCGCTCGGCATGCTGCCCGACTTCGACGAGCAGGAGGCGGCATAGGCCATGGAGCCGATCGTCATCACCCTCGACGGCGTGCCCTGCGGTAAGGGGCGCCCGCGTTTCTCGCGCAAGACCGGAGGCTGCTTCACGCCGGCGAAGACCCGGAATTACGAGAGCGACCTGAAGGTGATGGCCCAGATCGCCATGGTGGGCAAGAACCCGCTCGAAGGCGCGCTCCAGATTTCCATCTATGCCGCGTTTCCGGTGCCGGCCAGCTGGTCGCAGAAGAAGCGCGCCGCGGCGCTCGCCGGCGAGATCCGTCCGGCCGGCAAGCCCGACTACGACAACGTGGCAAAGATCGTCGGCGACGCGCTGAACCAGATCGTCTGGCGCGACGACTCCCAGATCGTCTCGGCCGCCGTCCACAAGCATTACAGCGAAAAGCCGACGCTCAAGCTGGCCGTATGGGGAGCATCTTCATGACCGCCCGTCTCGTCACCCGCATCCGCCAGATCCAGCTTGAGCGCATCGCCGCCACCCTGGTCTGCGAGCGCTTTCCACAGGCCGAGGTCAGCTCGGTGAAAGACCTGATCGTCGTCAAAAACGGCGACCGGGTCGGCTGCCTCTACTTCCGCGCCTCCGAGCGTCACCTGTCTAAGGAAAAGCGCGCCGAGCATGGTCGGCTGCGGGCGCACAAGCTGCAGGTCTTCGTCTGCCAGTCCGAGATGGACATCCGGTTCGCGCTCGATGCTCTGCCCCGGTTGCGGAGGATCGAGGCATGAAACCCATGACCAAGACCCAGGCCCGCGCGGCCGGCCTCGCCGTGTACCAGGGTGCTCCCTGCATCCGTGGGCACGCCGGCAAACGATTTGCGGGGAACGGCGAATGCGTCGATTGCCATCATGACCGCAATCACGTCCCGAGCCGCTTTCGTGCCGTAAGTGCGGACCGCCCGAAGTCCGTCGCCCATCCCCACGTGATCGAGAGCGACTTCATCCAGGTCCCGACCCTCGCTCGTCTCAAGGCGGGGAAGTGATGGCCGATCGTCAGTCCCAGAACGCGCGTCTCCAGGGATCACCCTGCGCCCGATGCAGCGGCACCGAACGCTATGCCAACGGGCATCGCTGTGTGGCCTGCCAGTCGGCACGGCGACCACGCTCGATGAAGATCAAGCTGGAGCCGGCCGCATCCCGCGCCGAAGCGATCAAACTCGGCCGCGTCCATTATTACGGCGCCCCCTGCAAGCGCTGCGGAGGGACGAAGCGCTACAAGCAGAGCTGGGGCTGCGTCGCCTGCGCGATCGCGGCCAGCACCGCCCGCCAGCACGGCCTGCGGGAGGCCAAGTGGCTGCCCAACGGCGAGCCCGTCCCTGCCGGGTGGGTCGAGCGCGAACCCCTTGGCCATCACGCTCACTATGGGCGACTGATCTGCCGGCAGGTGCCGGCATGACCGACTCCCCCACCTATCCCAAATACTTCGCCCAGGTCGGCACCAAGGCCAGATGCATCCAGGGCCATGACGTTGCTCTGTTCATCGAGCCCTTGATGGACGGGGAGACGTTCCTGATCGACCGGCACCTGGGCTCCTGGCTCATCCCGATTGAATCCCGTCACCACGGGCTCTGCACCTGCGGGAAGCCGTTCTCGATCGGGCATGGCGTGGCGGCTCAGGTCATGGTCGGAAATGACTGGGTGCCGCACCGGGGCGGGGTGCTGTGATCGCGATCGATCTCTTCTCGTGCATCGGGTGCCATGTGATCGGCTTCCAGCGCGCAGGCATCGAGACGATAGCCCTTTGCGAAAAGCGCCCGGCACGCCGCGCCATTCTGGCCAAGAATTTCCCGGAGATCGACATCTATGAGGCCGTCGAGTGGTTTCCTTCCATCCCTGCGGACATCATCATCGGCGGTCCGCCCTGCCAACGAACAAGCGTCGCTTCAGCCATTCACGGCTATCGGAGTGGCGCGAGCCTCTGGCCGTGGATGCTCAGTGCCGGGATCAACGCCTGCGCAGAATGGTTTGTCGTGGAGCAGCCGCCCGGAAATTCGTCGTGGGAAGCCGAAGTCTCTGCAGATCTTTCGGGAATTGGCTACCACGTCGCGCGATTTGAGTTTGGCGCTCACGATATTGGTGCGCCGTATATTCGCCGGCGAGTGTTCCTGGTTGCCTGCACCAGCCTGCAGAGACTGGCGCTCACCCGGGCTGCGCTCCCATCCGCGATTGACACAGTCAAGAGGGCAGCAGATGCCCGAGGTTCTTGGTCAGCGGATCAGCTCGGAACTCTACGAGTGGATGCTCAATCTGCCGGAGAGATGGACCGAGACTCCCGAGCCAACAGGGTCAGAACCGAGCGCATAGAGGCCCTTGGCGACAGCAACCCTCCGGAGATGGCCGAGGTCATCGGGCGCGCAATCATGGCCTCGGTGTCAGCATGATCGTCTGCATCCCCCATCCCCTCCGCCACACCCTGCACAAGGCATGGCACTTCCTGGCCCACAAGCACCGCGCCGCCATGGTGGTCAGCGTCTCGTGCTTCGTGTTGCCCGGCGCCGCAATTCTTGGGGTGATCCTAGACGCCTACATCGCTCCGGACTGGTCTCAGCCGATGGATGGGTTTGCGGAGCGGGGCGTTCCGATGTCGGTCCCGGAGCCATCGACGATCGCTCTGCTGCTGCCGGGGATCCTGGTCGTGGGCTGGATGATGCGGGGGCGCAAGTGACCCGACGCATGAACGGGAACCAATGGAAGCGCGCCGCGAATGCGGATGAGGAGCCGTGCATAGTCTGCGGTGGATCGCTCGACTGCGATCAATGCGATGGATCGGGATGCGATTATGGCGAGACCTGCATTCTGTGCGGGGGCTCCGGTCTTTGCTGGATGTGCCAAGAAAAGATCGAGCCATGACCCCTCTCAACGACTCCCAGATAGCCCAGAGGGTGGCGGCAGAGCCCGAAGCCGAATTCAGCCTGCGCGCTGCGGGGAAATTCGCGGAGAAGCAGTACGAGATCGCCCTCTCGAAGCTCCAGTGGACGCCCTCGTCACCTTCCATAGACGGCGTCATCGCGCTGCTGCGGACCTATCTCGAATTCGGGCCATGGACTCCCGAGCAGATCGACCGCATGTGCGCCGCCAAGCGCAAGCATCTTTCAGGCCGAGGCGCCCGATGAGCGCTGTGCAGGATCTCGTCACCCTCCAGAACCCCTTGCTGCGGGAGATGCCGAACAGCCTGGAGGCCGAGCAGTGCATCCTCGGAACGGTGCTGTTCAACAATGCCGTTCTGGAGCGGGTCGATTTCCTGTCGCCCCTGCATTTCTACGTGCCGGCGCATCAGCGGATCTTCGAAGCCATCCTGTCGATCGTCGGGGAAGGCAAGGTCGCGACGCCGATCTCTCTGGGCCCCTATTTCTCCAACGATGCGGGGCTCCGCGACGCAGGCGGCACCAAATACCTGATCGACCTCTACAAGAACAACATGGGGCCGATGAACGCCGCCCAATATGGCCGGATGATTGTCGACGCCCACACCAGACGGGAGATCATCGAGGCCATTACCGATGCTCAGGCCGACGCGATCGAGCCGGCCCTGGAGGACGGCGCCGACAAGGTGCTGGAGCGCCTGCAGGAGCGCCTGGCGCTGATCGAGGCTGCAAGGGACACCACGGGCGAGCTGGGTCACGTCGCATCCGCCGTTGATGAGTCGATCGCCGCCGCCGAGCATGCCTACCAGAACCGCGGCAAGGTGACGGGCATCAGCACCGGCATCCGCATCCTGGACAATCGCATCGGCGGCCTGCAGCGGGGCGACCTGCTGATTATCGCCGGCCGCCCGGGCATGGCCAAGACGGCACTCGCCACCAACATAGCCCAGAGCGCCGCCAGGGCCTATGCGGCGCATGTGGATGAGCGGGGCAAGCGCATCCTCGACAGCGGCGGTGTCGTCGCGTTCTTCAGCCTGGAAATGTCCGGCCGCCAGCTGGTCGACCGCATGCTGGCCGGCGAGTGCAATATCTCGACCGATCGCATTCGCGGCGGCGGCATCAGTCAGGAGGACTTCCAGGCCCTCTACGAAGAGAGCGCCCGGGTGCGCCGCCTGCCGTTATTCATCGACGACCAGACCTCGATCACGATCGGCAGCATGAAATCCCGGGCCCGGAACGTCCGGCGCAAGCATGGCCTGGACCTGATCATCGTGGACTATCTCCAGCTCATGCGCGGCACCAGCAACCGGCGGGACGAGAACCGCACCCAGGAGATTTCCGAGATCACCCGCGGCCTCAAGACGATCGCGAAGGAACTCGACGTTCCGGTGATCGCACTCTCGCAATTGAGCCGCGATGTCGAGCGCCGGGAAGACAAGCGCCCAGTCCTGGCCGACCTGCGGGACAGCGGCTCGATCGAGCAGGATGCCGACATCGTCATGTTCGTCTACCGCGAGGAATATTACCTCGCCAACACCGAGCCGGCGAAGCGCGAGAACGAGAGCCAGGACAAGTTCGAGGCGCGGCGGGTGGAATATTTCGAGCGCCTGACCGCGTCGGCAGGCAAGGGGGAAATCATCATCGCCAAGCAGCGCCACGGTGCGACCGGCAGCCTCAGCCTCCGGTTCGATGGCCCGCGCACCAAGTGGTACGACCAGTATGAGCAGGGAGCAGATTATGAGTGATTCAGCGCTGCCGGATCCGCCCGTGTCGCCAGACATCGATATCACCGGACTAGACGGGTTCATGTTGAACGTCCAACGCCTGTTCGCCTCCGAGCTTTGGGCACTCTCGACCGGGGACGAATTCAAGGCGGCCTTGGGCCTGTGGGGCAGGGCGTGGCAGCAGTCGCCGGCCGGCTCTCTGCCCGACGACGAGCGCGTTCTGTCGGCATTCTCTGGAGCAGGAAGCAAGTGGAAGAAGGTTAGGGACGTCGCGCTCCGGGGGTTCGTCAAGTGCTCCGATGGTCGCCTCTACCACGCCGTACTGTGCGAAGATGTGCGTAATGCCGCCAAGAAGAGGGAGGCATTCAAAGAGCGTACGAAAGCCGCTACGGAGGCAAGAAAGAGCCGCGTAGCGCAACGTGGCGACGACGTAACGTTGACGATAGACGATGACGTAACGTTGAACGTAACGAGCGTTCAGGGACAGGGACAGTTAAGTAAGAAGGAAGAACAGGGCAAGGCATTGGCACTTGTACCGGTAGCCGCGAGCGCCGGGTCGCCTCCTGCCCAGCCGATGCCCAGACCAGACATCGTCTCGATGGCAGATCGAGGAGCCGCGATCGTGGCGGCCGATCCTGAGTTGGCTGCAGCGAAAGCCATCATCGCCGCATTCGACGAGGTTCAGGAGGAGGTTTTCGCCGAGCGCCGTCGGCCATACCCGGCATCGTCGGACCTGACTGCGGCAAGGCTTTGGCTGGAAGCCGGCGCCGATCTGGAGCTCTGCCGGTGGGTGTTTTCCGCCCAGGCCCAGAAGATGCTTTCTGCAGGCAAAGAGCCGCCCAAGTCGTTGAATTTTCACAACGAAGATATCCGGAATGCCATCGCGTCGCCGCCGAAGCGAGATTTTCCGACCGGGATATCGCCTGCCGAGCAACCCCGCACCGACCCGGTCCGAGAGAAGTGGTTCGGCCGTCTGGAGAACTATTTCAAGACCGGCCTGTGGCTCCCGTCCTGGGGAGAGAAGCCCTGCGCTCCAGGCGGCATCCGCAGCGAGCGGGCCGAGTATCCGGAGGACCTGGCGAACGAGCTTCGCCCAACCTCATCCCGAGACGACAAGACGGAGGCGGCATGATGACCGACTACTACGCCCAGGCCATGCGGGAGTCCGAGAAGCGCATCGAGGAGTTGGAGCGCAAGGCAAGGATCGCCGACGTGGCCGCGGTCTTCGGGCTCGCGTTCGTTGGAATGATCGCGGCCGCCCTGTCGTGGTGGTGTCTGGCATGATCCCGATCCGATCCAACCTTGCACGCATCACCTCGAGCGGCTTCACGGACGACCAGAAGCGCCAGAGCGAATTCGAGATCGCCCGGCAGCTCTTCACCGAGCGCAAGGCGGTGGTGATCCCGTTCGACCATCCGCAAATGCAGGGGGCATTCCGGGCGATCGTCGAGGGGTTTGGGGAACAGCATTACGGGGCGAGACGCAAGTGAATTTGGGGGTGAAGATGACCGAGGTTTATGCGCTTCCCGCCGCGGCCGAACCGCATCCCATGTCGGCGATGGAACGGGTTCTGCAGTGGGTGTTCGCGGAGCAAAGGTGTAGAATGCCATGGCGGGTCGACCCGTCGATCTGCTTCGATGGCGGCCTAACCGCGAAGCCCCGCCGACGCGCTCAAGGGGGATGGGCGAATGCCGAGGCGAGTGCTGGCATGAAGGCGGGACGAGGCAGTGTCACGCTGACCAAGAATATCCACCCCCAAACCCACATCGTGATGGACGCGGTGAAAAACCTGCCGCCCCGACAGGCAGCGCTGGTCATCACCCACGGTCGCAAGCTCACCCGGCCGGACGAACTGCGCGGGCTGGAGCCGCGGTTGCGTCCCGTGTGGCGCCGGCCGGAAATCCGCCAGCCCCGCATCCAGGGCAAGGACCGGAACGGCCACTACGGATTCTGCGTGCTGGAGTGGGAGATCTCCCCGGCGACGATCGCGGATGCCCGGGAAGCCGGCAGGCTGTGGCGCGAGGCCGTGGCGAAGCTGGAGCGGGAATTGGACGGATTGACGATCAACGGCTGGCTCATCGAGTCGGCGGAACGGAGGGTGGCGTGATGGTACATGCGCTGGATATGCGAACCGAAGATCTGCTGAAGATGCTGAAGGCTTGTTATGGGAAGGATCGGGTCGAGGTGGAGATTTCTGCTTGCGACGACGAGTCAGCCCAGACCATCCGCGCCTTGACCCAATCCCTCACCAGCCTTCGTGCCGTGCTGGCGGCCGAGAAGACCATCTGCGCGCAGCGCCAGGCGATCGTGATGGACCTGTCCGGTCGCCTGAACGCCATGGCCGCCGACATGGACAAGCTCAAGGCGGAGAAAGACGCGTTGGTCCGAGAACTGGCCGACATCAAGCCACGAGAGCCCGCGCCGCCGAAGGACAATCCGTTCGCGCGCCGGCACGATGGAAGGGGAGGGATCTGACTATGGTCGACTACGTACTCCACGCCGAGACCGGCATCATCACGAACACGCCCGTCCCGACGGTCTCTCCCGTGCGCGTGCACAAGCTGGTCGGGATGCGGGACGGCAAGCCTGTCGAGTTCGAGCACCATGACCTGGGCGTTCAAGTCCGCGGGATCAACGGCAAGCCGGCGAGTTACTACGTTAGCCAGTTCACGATCGACGGCGAGACGCTGTGCGTGTGCGACTGCTTCGCGGACATGATCGACCAGGTTGCCGATCCCATTGCGGCGCGGCGCAGCGAGGATATGTCGGCCCTGGCACAGTTCGGCATCGTGGATATTCGGGATGCGTGAAGCCGAGGATCTGAGCTTCCTGGACTACGTCTATCACGATCGAAAGGCGCTCCGGTATCTGGAGACTGGAGATATCGGAACAGCAATGGCCGTCGCGGTGATGGCCGTCAAATATCGCAAGATCTGCAAGGATATCGGCACGGACTTCGATGCGACGGCCGATCGCCTCTATGCAGAGCTTGGGGCCGCTCGGTGGGCTCTGATGACGGGCACTTGAGCGCGATCGGACGTGCTGGGCATGAACAACCCGATCCCCGCCCGCCAAGTTCCTAGGGCAATTTTGTGTCTTGCCATTGCGCAATAATGGATGCACAGTTGCGCGGACCATGACCGATCCTGTTGGGACTAAGAAGCGCACAGCGACGCGCAAGGGCGATGAGGCGCGTCCGGTCGGTAGGCCCAGCGCATACCAAGCGGAATACGCAGAGCAGGCCAAGAAGCTCTGCCTGTTAGGCGCAACGGACGCGCAACTGGCCGATTTCTTCGGCGTGAGCCGTGTGACGATCGACGCATGGAAGAATACGCATCAGGAATTTCTTGACGCCCTAAAAGATGGAAAAGACGCGGCCGACGCAGCCGTCGCGCATTCCCTGTTCCACCGGGCGACCGGCTACAGCCACAAAGCGGTCAAGATCGTGGCCGATGCGAAGACCGGAATGGAGCACATCGTTCCGTTCACCGAGCACTACCCGCCGGACACGACGGCCTGCATTTTCTGGCTGAAGAACCGGCAGCCCAAGGCGTGGCGAGACAAACAGGAAATAGAGCACGGCGGCACGCTCACGCTGAGCGCTCTGGTCGAGTCGAGCTACAAACTCAAGGACTGACATCGTTTGAGCCTTGCGGCGGCGGACAAAATCCGGATCTGGAGAGAGAGGCCGGATGTATTCGTTCGAGAGGTGTTCGGCGTCGAGCCCGATCCTTGGCAAGTGGATGTGCTGCAGGCGTTCGCGACGAACCAACGCCTATCGATGCAGGCATGCAAGGGTCCGGGAAAGACGGCGCTGCTCGCCTGGGTGTGTTGGAACTTCCTGCTGACGCGACCGCACCCGAAGATCGCGGCCACGTCGATCACGGCTGTGAACCTCGCCGACAATCTCTGGACCGAGATGGCGAAGTGGCAGCACAAATCCCCGCTGCTGCTGGCGGCGTTCGAGTGGCAGAAGACGCGCATCTTCTCGCGGCAGCATCCGGAAACGTGGTGGATGTCGGCCCGGTCCTGGTCGCGAACGGCCAGCACCGAGGAACAAGCCCAGACGCTCGCGGGCCTGCATGCCGACTACATCATGTTCGTGCTGGATGAGTCCGGTGGAATGCCGGATGCGGTAATGGTCGCGGCCGACGCGGCACTGTCGAGTTGCATCGAGGGACACATCGTCCAGGCGGGCAACCCGACGAACCTCGAAGGCCCACTCTATCGGGCAAGCACGGTCGAGCGGCGCTTGTGGCATGTGACCCACATCACCGCGGACCCGGACGATCCGAAACGGACGCCGCGCGTCTCGGTGCAGTGGGCTCGGGAGCAAATAGAAAAATACGGGCGCGACAACGCCTGGGTGCTGGTGAACGTGTTCGGCCAATTCCCGCCGGGCTCGCTGAATTCGCTGATCGGTCCGGATCAGGTGGCCGAGGCATCGAAGCGCCACTACCGGGAGAGCGAATACCAGCACGCGGCGCGGATCCTGGGCGTGGACGTGGCGCGGTTCGGTGACGATGGTTCGGTGATCTTCCCCCGACAGGGATTGGTCGCCTTTACACCGCAGCTGCTGCGCAACGTCGATAGCATCCAGGGCGCCGGCGCGGTGGCGCGGAAATGGGCCGACTGGCAAGCCGATGCGTGTTTCGTCGATGACACGGGCGGTTACGGCGCTGGCTGGATTGATGGCTTGCGGCAGCTTGGGCGCAATCCGGTCGGTGTCCCGTTCTCGGGCGCCGCTCGAGATCGCCGATACTACAACAAGCGGTCCGAGATGTATTTCGAATGCGTCGAGTGGATCAAGGCAGGCGGGGCGATTCCGCCCATCCCCGAGCTCGCCGCGGCGCTGACGCAGACCACCTACACATTCAAGGGCGACGCGATGATCCTTGAGCCCAAGGACATCATCAAAGCGAAGCTCGGCTACTCGCCAGATCACGCTGACGCGCTGGTGATGACCTTTGCCCACATCGTGGCGCCGCGACCGGTGGGACCGCTCATCTCGAAGCCGTTCCAGGCCCAACACGAATACGACCCTCTCGCCTGAGGATCACACCGATGCACGAAGAAGCCCTGCGACGCGTGAAGCTGTCGATCGAGCGCCAGATGAGCGGCGATTTCGCCAATGCGTTCGACTACAGCGAAGAGATGGAGATCAAGATCATCATGGGCTCGGCCGTCGTCTGCACCGTGAGCGGCGTGTTCGCGATCGACGAGGCCGGCAACGCTGCGGCGTTCGACCGGCGGAAGCTGCACTGATGGGATTCTCCTCGCCGAAAACGCCGCCCGTTCCCGCCCCGCCGCCGCCCCCGCCCACGCCGCCCACCCTGGCAAGCGATCAGGTGCAACAGAGCGGCAATCAGGCGGCTCAACAGGCCGCCGCCGCTGCAGGGGCGGGATTTGCCGGCACGCTCACCAATTCAGGCGGCGCGCTGGGCCAGACCGGTACGCCCGCCACCGCCTCCAAATCGCTCCTGGGTCAGTAGGACGCCATGAATCCGATGATCGTCGGCACGCTGCTCTACGGTGCGCTCTATCTCGCCGCCGTCTTTGTTGCCGCCTTGGCAACGGGCAAGCACGCCGCGATGGACCTGTGCCTGTTTGCCATGGTCGTGACGTACCTGTCGTTCCTGGCCCAGATCGAGCCGACCGACGACATCATCACCGCGCGGGTGCGGTTCGGGATCGTGCTCGCCAGCCTGTGCGCCGGCCTCGCCGCGGGATTGGCGCTGCTCTGATGTCAGCCGTGAAGCAGGACGGTTTCGCCTACTACGAAACTGCATCTGCCACGCTCCTCGCCCAGCAGCCGCCGACCGCGTCCAACGACGAGACGGCCGGCGCCAACTGGACGGACATCTACAGCACGCTTGAATCGCGTCTCGGCGGATTGAGGAACTGGCGCCATAGCTGGTGGACGCATTGGTCCCAGCTCGCCGAATACATCCTGCCGTTCCGCTATCACTGGCTCGTCACCGCGAACACCATGCGGCGCGGCCAGCAGCTGAACCAGTCGATCAAGGACGGTGTTGCCACCTGGGCCATGCAGATCTGCGCGGCCGGGATGGTCGAAGGGCTCATGCCCTCGACGCGCAAATGGTTCAAGCTCGGCATCGGCCATCCCGGCGTCTCGCTCGACGACGAGGCCAAGGTCTGGCTGGAGGACACCGAGAAGCGCGCCGAGATGGTGCTGGCGCAGTCGAATTTCTACAATGTGATGGCCCAGGCGGCCCAGGACCTGGTCACGTTCGGCACCGCGCCGGTGATCATGTACGAGGACGCGGAGGACGTGATCCGCTGCTACTCGTACTGCGCCGGGGAATATTACCTCGCCGTCGGATCGCGGTTCAGCGTCGACACGCTTTATACCGAAGTCACCATGACGGTCGTGCAGATCGTGGAGAAGTTCGGCCTGGACTCCTGCCCGGTCAGCATCACGAAGCTGTGGGAGACCAAGGGCGGTTCGCTCGAGACCGAGTTCGTCGTCTGCATGGCGATCGAGCCCAACTTCCCGATCTCATCCAGCACCAATTCCAAGATCGAGGTCGTCAAGGGCGGCTTTGCCTATCGCGAAATCTATTGGCTCAGGGGCCAGCAGACCACGCGCGAACTGTCCCGCCGGGGTTTCAACGAAAAGCCGTTCGCCGCCGCGCGCTGGGCCGTGGTCTCGAACAATGCCTACGGCCGTTCCCCTGGCATGGATGCGCTGGCGGACACCAAGCAGCTGCAAGTCGAGACCATGCGCAAGGCCGAGGGCATCGAGAAGCAGGTCCGTCCGCCGATGGGCGCCGACGTGTCGATGAAGAACGAGCCCGCATCGATCCTGCCGGGCCACATCACCTACACGAACACCGAAGCGGGGAAGAAGGGTTTCTATCCCCTGTTCGAAGTCAAGCCAGATCTGGCGGCGCTGTCGGAAGACCTGAAGGAAATCCAGGCCCGGATCGAGAAGTATTTCCTGGTCGACGTGTTCATGGCCATCAGCCAGATGGAAGGCGTGCAGCCGCGCAACAACCTGGAGATCGCCGAGCGCAAGGGCGAGAAGCTCCAGCGCCTGGGGCCGATCATCGGGCTGTGGAAGACCGAGTTTGCCGGCCCGCTGATCGAGCGCCTGCTCGGCATCATGCTGCGCCGGAACATGCTGCTGCCGCGGCCGAAGTCGCTGCTGAACGTGCCGCTGAACATCAGCTACATCGACATGGTCACGATCGCCCAGCAGGGCACGCAGACCGCCTCGATCGAGCGCGTGCTGGCCACGGCAGGCAATCTCTCGGCCGGTGCTCAAGCGGCGGGCGTTCCGGATCCGCTGCGCATCTTCAACCTCGACAAGACGATGCGCGTCTACGGCGAGAATCTCGACTTTCCCGAGGAATGCATGCTGTCGGACGATCAGGTGGCGCAACTGGACCAGGCCAAGGCCGCAGCCGCCCGGCAGCAGCAGGTCCAACAGGCGTCGCTCGCCGCCGTCACGGGTGCCAAGACGCTCAGCCAGGCCGACATCGGCGGCGGCCAGAACGCCCTTGGCGCGATCCTCGGCACCGGCGCCACGCCCGGCGGGCAGACCATTCAATGAGCGACCTGACCGAGCGTGAGATCTTCGCGTGCATGCGGGAGAATTTCTCGGGTGCCGCCGATGATTGCCGCCGTCTCGCAGCCGGGGAGCGGTTCGGGCTCTATCCGGCGTTCCGCGAGAAGATGGAGATGATCGAGGGCTGCTGCCGCCAGGCGTCGATGTGGCGCAGCGATGGCCGGTTCCTTCCTGTCGCCCATCAGGTCGCATTGGCCCAGCAGAAATGCCGGCAATGGCTGGTCGAGAAGCATCCGGCGCTCCGCTACATGGCGCTGGCGACGATCCTCGATGGCTACGCGCACATGTGCGACGAGCTGGAGACCAAGGCGACCGGAACGACGGGGCCGATCCTGCTGAAGCCGCTGGAAGGCGAGCATCGCACGGGCAAGCCGGTCCAGGTCGTGCGTCCGAGCGGGCTGATCGTGCCCGCAGGTGTCTCGGTTTGAACGAAGACGACGACCTGCCGGAAGAGGACGCGCCCGAGTTCGACAGCGCCACCGACCCGAAGCAGCTGAAGCGCAAGGTGCAGCGCAAGAAGTTCGAGGCCGACGAGGCTGGCGATTTCTGGCGCCACGCCCTCTCGGTCGAGACCGGCCGTCGTGAAGTCTGGAAGATCCTTGAGGCGGCCGGGACGTTCAAGACCAATTTCAGCGCCTCGCCGGTCGGTTTCCCGGATCGGGACGCAACGATGTTCATCCTGGGCCAGCGAGAGCTTGGCCAGTGGCTCTGGCGCGCGCTGACGGTCCATGACCGCGACGGCGTGTGGCTCATGCAGAGCGAAAACGACGAAGCCTTCAAGGCGCTGCTGCAGCCGGCGCGCAAATCGAGGACCGTGAATGTCGATTGATCCCGGCGGCGCACCAGCCGTCGCCCAACCCGTTGCCGACGGCGCCGTTGCCCCTGCGGCTCCCGTCGTCGAGCAGGCGCCCGTTGTTGCTGCGGAACCCTCCCCCGTAGCGCCAGCGGATGCCGCGCCGATCGTCGAGACGCCAGTCGAGCCGTCCGACCATACGAAGACCGCGTCCCTGCTGGAAGAGGCCGGCAAGGTCGAGGACCCGGCCAAACCTGCCGAGGAGCCGAAGCCCGGAGAAGAGCCGCCGACCGAACCGCAGGCCGAGAAGCCTGCGATGGTCTACGAGCCGTTCAAGACCCCGGAAGGCGTCACGCTGCTGCCCGAGCAGGTCGACAATTACACCAAGGTTCTGAGCGAGCACGGCATCAGCCAGGAAGCCGGCCAGGCATTGCTCGATCGCCATCTGGCCGCCTGCACCGAATACGCGGCCATGGTTGACAAGGGCGTGCTCGAACGCCAGCACCAGGCCTTTGCCGATTTCCGCGCGAACGAGGCGAAGAAGATCATGGGCGATCCGGTGCTGGGCGGGGCCGGGTTCAACACCACCAAGGTCGCAGTCGCCGAGATGCGGGACCATTTCGTGTCCGACGCGCCGCGCGGCAGCGACCGATACAAGGCCGAGATGGCCGAGTTCAACCAATTCCTTTCGAACACCGGCGCCGGCGACATGCTGCCCCTCTGGCGGCTGCTGAACAACGTCGCGCGCAAGTTCAAGGAACCCGCACCGGCCGCCGTCGACTACCGGCCGCCTGCGGATATCGGGCGACCCCCGAAGCTTTCGGGCCGAGCCATGCTCTACGACAAGTCGGGCCAATAACGGCCCATTGATCGCCTACCCCACACTGAAATCAGGAGAGCCTAAATGAGCGGTCAGTGGCCGACGCTTCTCGACGTGTCCCTGCGTCTCGACCCCCAGGGCAAGATCCATCACCTGGCCGAGATGCTGAGCCAGAGCAACGACTACTTCAACGACGCGGTCTGGATGGAAGCGAACGAGATGGCCGGCCATCAGTTCGCCTTCCGCACCTCGATCCCGGCGGGTTCGTGGCGTCAGATCAACCAGGGCGTGCCCTACAGCAAGTCGACCAGCGCGCGCGCAACCGTCGGCGTCGCCTCGCTGGAGGATTACAGCCAGGTCGATCGCCTGCTGGCCGAGCAGTCCGGCGACATCGAGGGCTTCCGCTATTCGGAAGACGTGGCGTTCCTGGAAGGCATGGCCCAGACCATGGTCCAGACCCAGTTCTACGGTAACACGGCTGCGACGCCGGCCGAGTTCATGGGCCTCTCGCCGTTCTACAACACGGTCTCGACCGCGACCGCGCAGAACGCCGCGAACGTGCTCGACGCCGGTGGTGTGAACAGCGCCAACGCCTCGATCTGGCTGATCTGCCATGGCGCCGGCAAGATGTACAACGTCTATCCGCGCGGGTCGAAGGCCGGCCTGAACATGGAAGACAAGGGCGACATCGTGCCCGGCTATGACAGCTTCGGCAACCGCTTCGAGGCCTTTACCTCGTGGTTCCGTCAACAGGCCGGCTTCGTGCCGCATGACTGGCGCTATGGCGGGCGCATCGCGAACATCGATGTCACGGCGGCGGGCCTCGCCGGGCCGAACGCCTACGACATCTTCGCCGGCATCCGCCAGATGTTCATGCTGCCGCCCAACATGACGGCGGAATCTTCGGGCATCACCTCGACCGATGCGCCGAACGATCCGGGCACCGGCATCCGCCCGGTCCTCTACTGCAACCGTACCGTCCGCTTCCGCATGGACATCCAGGCGATCCGCGACCGGAACGTGCTGCTGACCTCGACCGACTATGCGGGCAAGCCGGTCATGAAGTTCAACGATGTGCCGATCCGTGTCGTCGACCAGCTTCTGAACACCGAAGCCCGCGTCGTCTAAGCCGTCGCACCAGCAAAAGGATCAGTCCCATGTTTCTCGACGGTCAGCTCCAGTTCGTCACGCTCGCCGGCCAGTCCCTGGTCGGCGCGGCGGGCGTCGCAATCCCCTCGAACGGCGTCATCGATCTGCTCGGTGAAGGCGTCGGCATGCCGCCGGCCAACATCATCGGCAATGCCTCGACCTTCGGCGAAGACCCGGGCGTCGGCATCGGCAGCGCGGCGCCGATCATCCAGTGCTCGGTCGGCACCGCCTTCGCCACCGGCAACGCGGCGACCCTCAATGTCGCGCTGCAGCTGGCGGCCGACACCGGTGCCGCCGGCAATTACCAGCCGAGCACCTGGACCACCATCGAAGAGACCGGCCCGCTCGCCGTGTCGCTGCTGACGGCGAACCAGATCATCGCCCGGCTCAACTGGTCGCCGACCCTTCCCGGTCTGCGTCCGCGGTATGCGCGCCTGCTGTTCCAGGTCCCGTCGGGCACGAACTTCACGGCGGGCTCGATCGCCTTCGCCGGTGTCGTGATCGCCCGCGACGACCAGGCGAACAAGCAGGCCGCCAAGAATTACACGGTCTGAGGCGATGGACATGGACACCACCCCCGAAGAAGTCACGGAAGCGACGGCGAAGCGCGGCCCGGGTCGGCCGCCTTCCGCCAAGCCGGTCGACGTGGCCGATCTGCTTTCCACTCGGGAAGCGCAGGCCGCGATCGAACGGGCCGCGTCGGCGCAGATTGCGCTGTTCATGGAGAAACTTGCCATCGAGCAAGCCAAACTCCAGCCGGCCCATCAGACCGGCATCGTCTCGGCCGAAGTGCTGATGCTGGCCCAGACGATGGCGGTCGAGATCGCCAAGCTGACGGACCAGGGCTCGAACCACAAGATCGAGCGCGTCGACCCCGCCGAGCAGCAACGCCGTGAAAACGCGTTCGCCCGCATGGAAGACCTGATCATCGAGGCGCTCGAACAGGGCCTGGAGCCCGAGTACGAGGCGACGAAGGCGGTCTACCTAGACGAGGTTCTGGTCCAGCCGATCTTCAAGGACCTGAACACGCACCGCAACATGAACACGCGTCTGGTCTGGCAGTATGCGCCGAACGAGGCGTTGAAGCCGGTCAATGACATCGCCCGGAAAATCCATGCCGCGTTCATGGAATCGATCGGCGGCCCGACGCAGCTGATGAATTCCATCGGCGGTCGGTCGATCGAAAGCCGCATTCCGAAGCGTCAGGCCGCAGTCGTCGTGCTGGGCCAGAACCAGGAAGTCCCGCATGTCGGCCGGGCGCGTGCCGGCCTGAAGTTGCGCGGGCAGGGCGTGCCGGGTGAGGTGCCGAACCTGCCGATCCTGGGCACGATCGCCACGCCCGAGCGCCGGAGCGCCTGATCGTGGCCCAGCGCACGCTCGACTCCATAGGGGACGAGAACGCGCGCCTCAAGCTTCAGCTCATGCGCTATGAGCGGGCAGAAGAGCGCGAGCTTGTTCAAGAGGTTCGCCAGAAAGCGGCCGACAAACTGCGCCGTCTTCTGGCAGCCAAGGGGGAAGTGCCAAAATACGAAGTTCTTTCCCCGCTCTATATAGGTGAAAAGCTGGTTCAGTCGAGGATCCATGACCACACCACATGGCCTCGCTGGCAGCCCAACGTGATCGAGTTTTCCGGCGTTCCCAATGATGCCCTGAAGCCGGTCAACGTAAGAGCCAAACGAATCATGGAGGCTTATGTCACTTCGGTCGGTCCTGAGGCGATGTTCTTCTATGACGGAGCCCCAAATCCGGGGACTTCAGTCGATCGTCCCCGCAAGTCAGTGGTTGATTGGATCAGGGCATACTTCTCGGCGCGCGCCAGCGCTCGTCGCATGAAGAAAGCCAAGATGGCCCTCTATGATCACCCTTCGAACAGATCCGTAGCTCGGAGGGTTCACTGATGGGCATCCCCGCCGGCCCCGGCATCTCGGCGACTGGGACCAAACCCGCTGGCGACAAGGCCAATGCGGTCCTGTCGGGGATCATTGCGGGCGTCGGCCCGACAGCGCCATTCGCGTTTGTCGGGCCGTTCAACGCGCTGATCTGGGGTTCGATCAATACCGCGCTCACGACCACGGCCGGCAGCAATGCCGCGACGGTAGTGTCCGGGACCGGGCTTGCGATCGGCCAGACGATCAACAGCGTCAACGTCCCGTCCGGCACCACGATCCTCACCGTCACCGGCACGGCCATCACCATGGCCTTCCCGCCGGTCATCGCGGGATCGACGGCGCTCGCCACCGCGCTCGGCGGCACCGATGCGTTGGCCCTGTTCAACAGCACGGCTTGGGCGGGCACCATCAACCTGGAGCGTTCGTTCGACGGCGGCTCGACTTGGCTCACCTGCAACATCGGCGGTTCCGGCACGGCGGCATCCTACATCGGCGCCACCCAGGCCGGCGTTCCGGTGTCGCTCACCGTGGCCGAGCCGGAACGGCAGGTGCTCTACCGCTGGAACTGCGTCGCCTACGCGTCGGGCGTCATCAATTTCCGCATCTCCGAGACCGGCGCCGCTGCGACGGGCTGGGGCATCATTCCAACCTGAGGGTCACGACCATGAAAATGAAATGGGCCTTCGGGCTTCTGGGGCTGCTCGGTCTTGCCGGCGTCGCCGCCGCGCAGACGATGCCCGGGCTGTTCATCGCCTCGCCGACCGGCAACGAGCAGATCAACGTCATCAACGGCGGCCCGGCAATCGCCACGGTCACGCTGCGGCAGATCCGGGATGCCTCCGGCTACCAGATCGTCACCCAGGCCACGAGCCAGACGGTTCAGGTGGCCAACACCAGCTCGGTCCTGGACCTGACCGGCGCCACGGTGGCCACGACCGCGACCGTGAACCTGCCGCTGGCTCCGATCGACGGCCAGCGCATCCAGGTCTTCAGCCAGGCCGGCGTCACCACCCTGACGCTCGCGGCACCGGGCGGCCAGACCATCGTTGGCGGCGCCACCGCTTTGGCCGCGAACGGCTCGGTCGAATACATCTACCAGCTTTCCACCACGACCTACTTCCGCATCCAATAGCGCCCGCTGGGCAGGAGAATCACGATGAAGAAGCTTCTTTCCCTGGCGCTTGCCGGGTTGCTGCTGGTTGCCGGCGGGGCGTTCGCGCAGCAGATCCCGGTGCCGCAGGTCCAGTCCCTGGGCTCGACCGATCTGGTTCCGGTCATTCCCGGCGGCCAGCCGCAGGCCGCGACCTATTACGCCACGGCCGGCCAGGTCGCGGGCGTGTTCGCCTATTCAATCCAGGCCCCGCTGACCGCGTTCACCATCACCGATGGGAATGGCGTCTCGTTCCTGTTCCTCAACCCGGCTGGCACGCTCGCGACCGGCACGCTCACGATGATGGCGGTTCCGAGCGATGGGCAGAATTTCTGCCTGGAATCGACCCAGACCCAGACCGCCATCACGATCTCGGCGAACACCGGCCAGTCGCTCGGCGGCACGCTCGCCACCCCGACCGCACTCGTGGCGAACACCCGGTACTGCTGGCTTTACAGCAGGTCGGCCGCGACCTGGTACCGCTACGCCTAGACCCACACTGGTCGATCTCGGGAGCAGGCCGATGACGGACAAACCCAAGCGCTGGATCAAGTCCGCCACGGCCGGCGCCCACGGCCAATTTCGGGCCAAGGCGGAAGCGGCCGGCGAATCCACCGCCGAGTTCGCGAAGGAAAAGGCCGATGCGCCGGGCGTCCTGGGCAAACAGGCGCGCCTCGCGGAAACGCTGATGGGCATGCACCACAAGCGCCGCGCCGCGCTCTACACCAAGGGAAAGTGACCATGGCCGAGGAAAAGCAGCCCGAGGGCAAGCGCATGAGCGGCAAGGAAGCGCTCTACGGCAAGAAGGACAAGGGCGAGAAGAAGCCCGAGGCCAAATCCGAGGACAAGCCGGCGGAGAAGAAATCCGAAGGCGACAAGCCCGAGGGCAACGAGCGATCGGACATGGCCAAGCGCCACGAGACCGAGATGAAGGACATGCACCGTTCCCATCTCGAACAGCGCCGGGCCATGTTCTCGCGCCATGAGACCGAGGTATCGGCCATGAACGCCAAGGACCCGCAGAGCGCCGGGGAAACCTCGGCCCCCGCGAACGAGCCGGCGGACGACGGCCAGCCCGCACCGGCGGCGGCCTGATCATGGCGTGGTCTAACCTCGTCGATCTCGCCCAGACGCCGGACGAGCAGGAGGACGCCTACCCAGGCATCCCCTCATCCTCCGGATCAATCTATCCCTATGGCTTGCGGATCGCGCTCTGCGACGAAGAGATGGCCAAGCTGAAGCTGGATCCCGAGGACTGCAAGATCGGCGACCTCGTCGACTTCCGCGCGTTCGGCGTGATCACCAGCATCAGCCAGAACGATGGTCCGTCCGGTCCGTGTGCCCGGGTGGAAATCCAGATCCAGAAGATGGCCCTTGAGGAAGAAATGACCGGAGACGATGCGGTGTCGCAGTCGCCGGCCAAGTCGCGTCGGAGCGCGCTCTATCGTGGCTGAAACCATCCTCGGCACCCGCGACGACAGTCTGTTGACCCATGTGGAGCGCCTGAACGGCTTTCGCCAGTTCCAGGGCCTGGAGGACGAACCCATGAACGAAGCGCAATTCGCCCAATTGATCGCGATCCTCACCCCGATCTCGGAATTTGCCCAGAAGGCGCTCGACCAGATCAATACCGGCCGCCTGCCGGAGCCGAACGACGAGCCGCTGGCACCGCTCGCGTCGGACCACGCCGGCACCGAATTGACCGACGTGCATTCCATGGCGGCCGGCGAATCCCTGCCGGTTCCGACCCATGAGGAAGTCGTGAACGAGCCGGTCGTGCTGGCGCCCCGGGCCGAGACGATCGTTCCTCCGGTTCCGGTCGAAGAGCCGCATCCCAACGCCGTCGCCGACAATCCGGCCTGACGCGATCTCCCACGTCTTCGGTCTGGCACAGGGGCGCTTCGGGCGCCCCTTTTGCTATGCGCATCAGCCCTCGCTGACATGATCGGATTTTCCATGAAAATCTTCCGCCGCATCCTGGCCACGGTCGGCGCGGCTATTCTTTCGGGCGTCGTGTTCATCGGCTCGGGCTCGATCGGCGCGTTCAATCCGCAAACGCCATCCATTCCCTACGCGGTGCAGGCGTATCGGGCGACGGCGATGCTCTCGTCGAACATCCTGCTCAATTACATCGACGTGACGTGGCTGGGTGCTGATCCGACCGGCACGGTTTCGTCTTCTGCGGCCTTCGCGGCGGCAGAATTGGCGTGCACGACCGGCCTCGGGGCGACGATCTACGCGCCGCCGGGGAAATATCGCGCCTATCTGGATGTGTCGCACAACAACCAGGCGCCGTGCATCTGGCGGGCCGACAATGCGGCGTGGCTCCCGATCAACACCTCGCAGACCAATAGCACGCTGGTCTACGCCAACGACTGCGACATCACCTATTCCGGGACCGGCATCAAGTTCATCGGCTGGAATTTCGATGGTCGGGTGAACGGTTCGGGCGCCGGCGACATCAATTATCTCCTCTACCTGAACTGCGCCAAGATCGAGCTGCAAGGCACGGTCATCGGCGTTTCCAAGGCCGCCGGCATCTACGGGTTCTTCGCGCAATATTTCCGCGACCAGGATTCGACGATCACGACCGGCACCGGTGCGATTGCCTGCCCGGTAGGCGGCCCGGTCAGCGGTTGCCCGTGGGGCGCCTATTTCACCGGCAACGGCACCGGCCAATCATCGAACGAGTTGTCGTTCCTGCGCACCCGGTTCAACACAGGATATAACGGGGTCGGTATCTTCGGCACGGCGACCGCCACGTCTTTCAATCGGGTCGAATTCCAGAATTGGACCGTCTGCGGCGCATCGGTCGGCGCAGATCCTGGGGGCGCCGAAGCCAGCAATGTCGCGTTCTACTCGCCGTATTTCGAGCTGAACACGACCCACCTCTGCATCGGTGCTGCCCAGAACATCAGCGTCTATTCGCCGACGTTCCTGGGCGATGTCGCGATCACGGCGGCGCTGACGAGCAATCTCACCGTGGTCAATCCCTACGGGATCACGACCAGCGCAACGCTCAACCATCCCTCCGGCAACACCGATACGGTCTCATTAAATTGGATCGGCGGCACGTTCGGCCCGACCCTGAACGTCGGGCACCCCGGTCCGACCCAGATCAACATCGTACCGGGCACCTATGCCACCGCCTCAACCGGCATGACCTTCGGCGCCGGCGCGAACCTGCACTCGGGCACGGTCACGCCGAACAGCAATATCACCGGCAACGTCGGCGACACCTACGTCAACCAGGCCGGGGGCACATCGACGACCTTTTACGTCAAGGAAACCGGCAACGGCACCAACACCGGATGGGTGGCGAAATGAGCATGACCCGCTTCAAGCTCGCGCTCGCGGCGGCGCTCCTGTGGTCATCGCCGGTCCTGGCCCAACAGACCTTGCTCCAGGGTGGCCCGACCACTTCCGGTCATGTGCCGATGTACAGCACCGGCAGCAGCTACCAGCCGGTCGTCCAGGACAGCGGCACGGCGGCGGGCGGTGCTCCGGGTGTCGGGCTCGGGGAATTGGCGCTGGCGGCCCGCGGTACGGGAACTGCACCCTATTCCGGGCTCGGCACCGGACCCTTGGGCACGAACCTCTGCGATTACGATGCGCCGACGACCAATCCGACCGGCTACCATTACCTGTGCTTCAGCGCCAATGCGCAGGGGGGCGGCCTCATCGCCTATGGCGCGGGTGGAGGTGCCTCGTCCCTTCCGCTGAACATGAACATCAATGGGGCCTCCTACTCGTTCCCATTCACCCTGAGCGGTGTGGTCGGTCCGAATTCATCGGCGATCGGCGACATCACCCTGTTCAACAACACGGCAGGGAGCCTGCTCGCCGATAGCGGCGTGCAACTGTCGGCTCTGGCCCGGCTCGCCTCGCCCAATTTCACGGGCATCCCGACGGCGCCCACGGCCACCCCAGGCACCTCCACCACCCAGATCGCGACCACGGCCTTCGCATCGTCGTTCCTGGCCTCTCCGGCTTTCACCGGCACTCCAACGGCGCCCACCGCACCGGCCGGCACGTCGACCACGCAACTGGCGACTACGGCGTTCGTGACTAGCGTGGCCAACAACGTGACGATGACCCCTGTTACTGCAACCGGAACCACGACGCTTTCAGCCGCGCCGCAATATGTCGCCGTCAACAAGGCGGTGGGTTCCGCAACGCCGATCGTCTTGCCGGCCTCATCGAATTTCCCGAACTGCCCGAGCGTCGCTCGATCCTGTCCGCAGATCATCGTGACCGACCAGGGGATGACGTTCTCCGCAACGAACGGTGCTGCCGTCAGTGCGGCCGACGGAAAGACGGTCGGCGGCCTCTCGTCCTATTCGATGCTGAACGCAGGCCAGTCGAACATCTTCACTTTGACGGGCGCTGCCTGGATCGTGAACTGATGGCCGTCACCGCGACGGACATCGTCAACCAGGCCCTGCAGCTGGTCGGCGGTGATATTCAGCCCGTGACGGGTGTGTCGCCATCGTTCGATGATTCCGATGCCGGCCTCGCGGCGCAGCGGCTCTATGTGCCTGCCGTCTCGACCGTGGCCCGTTCGTTCGGCTTCGATTTCTCACGCAACGCGGTCCAGCTCCAGCCCAGCGGCAACACGCCGCCGGCACCCTGGGCGTTCGAATATCTCTACCCGCCGATCAGCATCGAAATCCGCCAATTGATGCCGACGGCGATCGATCCGAACGACCCGATCCCGGTCGATTGGGTCACGGACAACAATATCGTGAATGGCCGCTCGACCAAGGTCATCCAAACCAATTTCAGCCCGGTCATGGCCGTCTACACGAACCAGCCCCCGGAATCGCTCTGGGATCCGCTGTTCCGTGAGGCGGTGGTTCGGCTGCTCGCGAACGAATTCTCGATGGCGCTCGATGGCAAGCCGGACATCGCGAACATGTCGCTCGAGCAATACACCGACTTCATGCAAGTCGCCGTGACCCGGCAGGACTAGACCATGGCCTTCAGTGTCAATTCTCCGTCCGACATCATCAACAATGCCCTGGTCAAGATCGGCCATCAGCAGCAGCTGGGCTCGCTCTGGGATGGCTCGGACGAGGCGCAGAAAGCCTTGGCGATTTACGGCCAGACCCGGGATCAGCTGCTGCGCACCGGCGATTGGGATTTCGCCCGCCGGGATATCTCGGTCACGGCGACCAAGACCGCGCCGCAGATCCCGGGCGGCTACGGCTACATCCCGCCGACCCTGTGGGATCCGACCGTCAATCCGCCGCTGCCGTTCCTGTTCCAATACGCCTATCCGGACAATTGCCTGAAGGTCCGGTCGATCCGGCCGACGCCGCTGTTCGTACCGAACTTCGACCCATGGCCGCGGGTGTTCTCGACCACGAACGACAACAGCGCCGCGTCGGCCGGCGCGAAGACGATCGTGTGCAACATCGGGCCGACCATGATCGTGACCTTCACCGGCCGCATCACGGACCCGACCGTCATGGAGGCCTCGTTCATCGAGACGCTGACCGACGAGTGCGGGCGCCGTCTGGCCTTGGCGCTGGGCGGTGCCGCCGACGCGGTCAAGGTCGAGGGCAGCGCCGAGCAGGTGTCCGGCGCCATGGCCGACATGACGCAGGGGTAACGAGCTGTGTGGATGGTCGCGGATGTCGCAAACCAGGCGCTTGACGCTGCAGGCGTCGCTTTCACCATCGCCGACCTGGAGGAAGGCACGCACCAGGCCCAGGTGACGCTCCGGGCCTATGGGCAATGTCTGCGCCAATTGTTCCGGTCGGCGCACTGGAGCTTCGCGCGCAAGGAAGCGCCGATGCTCCTGCTGGCCGACGCCACGGGCCAGACGCCGGATTTCCCGACCAAGGTCATCTTTCCCTGGTCCTACAGCTACGCCCTGCCGACGGATTGCATGAAGGCGCGCTTCGTGCCGATGAACCGGAACGGGCAGGGCGCCGGCAATCCTTCGGGCAATTTCCAGATCCCGAACACGCCCTTGACCACCGGCGGCGGCCTCAACCCGCATGTCGGGCGGCAATTGATCCCCTCGCGATTCCTGGTGGCGACCGATTTCAACAACCTCCCGCCGGGTGGCGCGCAGAATTACGATACGCCCGGCGTCAGCCCGACCTCGCGCACCGTGATCCTCAGCAACGTCCGCAATGCGGAATTGGTCTATACCGCGTTCCTGCCCTATCCGACCGTGTGGGATCCGGAATTCCGCGCCGCGTTCGTGGCCTACCTGGCAAGCGAAATCGCGCTCCCGCTCGCCGCAGACAAGAAATTCGGCATGGCGATGCGCGACAGCCAGATCCGCATCGCGCGCGAGAAGATCATCCAGGCGCGGATCACGGACGGCAACGAGGGTTTCGCATCAACCACCGACCACACGCCCGATTGGATGTCAGTGCGCTCGACCGGCGGCGGCTGGAATTCGAACGGGGCTGGATGGGGCGGTGGATCGTTCGGCGACATCGGCGTCCTGGGCCTCGGCTGGGATTCCTGCGGTTTCTCCAGCGGGGAATCCTTCTAGGTGGCCGTTCCCAAGATCATCCCGTCCTTCTCGACCGGCGAGATCTCCCCGAAGCTGCTGGGTCGCGTCGATTTCGCGAAGGAACAGTCGGCCGCCGGCACCATGCGCAATATGTGGGTCGCCTATCAAGGGGGCGCCACCTCGCGCGCGGGAACGAAATTCTCGGGCTATTCCAAGCAGACCGGCAGAGCCGTGCCGCCGCGGCTCATCACGTTCCAGTTTTCGATCAACCAGGGCCTGGCGCTGGAGTTCGGCAACGAATACATGCGGGTGCTGTCGAACGGCGAGTTCGTCACCAACCCACAGATCGCCATTGCAGGCGCGTCGCAATTCAACCCCGCCACCATCACCTTCGCCAATACCCAAGGCGTCTCGGCCGCGACGGCGAACAATGGCGGCGTCACGGTATCCTATGCGCCCGGCGATCAGATGGAGTTCGGCGGCGGCACCTATACCTCGATCGCGCTGCTCCAAGTCACGAACACCAAACTCCTGGCCCTGCTCAAGAACGCCGGCGGCACCGGCTATGTGGCGGGCGATACCATCCATCTCGCCGGCGGCGTGCAGACCACGCCCGTCGTGCTGACGGTCAACACCGTCACGGCCGGCGCCATTACGACCTTCACCATCACGAACCCGGGCGTCTTCGCATCGAACGCGCCGGGCGGGAAATTCACCCAGGCCAGCACGTCGGGCTCGGGAACCGGCGCCACGTTCCAGGCGGCATTGTTCGGCCCCAATGCGCTCTCGGTCGTCGTGCCTGGTGCCTATTCGGTCGTTGCCCCCAGCCCGGCCCCGCAGATCGTTTCCAGCGGCCTCGGCCAGGGCGTCACGTTCACCCTTACGTTCGCGCCGGTCCCTCCGGTCATGGTTGGAGATTGGATCTCGGTTGCCGGCGTGCGCGGCATGACGCAACTGAACGGCCAGACCTTCGTCGCCGCATCGGTCGTCGGCAGCGTCGTCACCCTGGAAGACGTGTTCGGCAACCCGATTGATTCGACGGGCTTCGACCCCTATGTCTCGGGCGGCACCGGCGCCACGATCTACACCATGACGACGCCGTGGGGCGAGGACGACCTGGTCTATCTCAAATGGACGCAGTCGGCCGATGTCATGTCGATCTGCTGCGTCAACCAGAAGACCGGCACGGAATATCCGCCCCAGGACTTGAAGCGCATCACCGATAGCAATTGGACGATCGCGCCGCCCAATTTCTCATCGACCATCGCCGCTCCATCGGCGGCGAGCGGCACGACCACGGGAGCAGGGACGACCGACTACCAATATGTCGTGACCGCGATCAACACGGCGGACGGCACCGAAAGCAATCCCTCGCCGATCGCGGACGTGCCCTCGTCGGTCAATATCGCGACCGTAGCCGGCGCCATCACCATCGCCTGGAATCCGGTAGCGGGCGCGTCGAGCTACAACATCTACAAGGCGCCCCCGGCATTCATGGGCACGGTCCCGGCCGGGTCCTTGTTCGGGTTCGCCGGGCAGGCGTTCGGCGCGCAGTTCATCGACAACAACATCACGGCGGATTTCCAACAGACGCCGCCTCAGCACGAGAACCCGTTCGCGCGCAACGCGATCATCGCGCTGCCGATCCTGAACCCGGGCACGAACATCACCGCGATTTCGTCCATCGTCCTGACGAGCGCCACCGGCTCGGGTTTCTCGGCGGTCCCGGTCGTGGTCGGCGGCCAGCTCGTCGCGGCGATCATCGAGGACGGCGGCCAGGACTATGTCTATGGCGTCGACACGCTCACCATTACCGGCGTGTGGGATTCGCCGCCCAGCGTCACCTATAAGGTCGGGCCCGGATCCGGCACCTATCCGGGTGTCGTCGCCTATTTCCAGGAACGCCGCGTCTACGGCTCCTCGACCAACCAGCCCGACACCTACTGGTTTTCCCAGCCGGGCGCCTTCACCAATTTCGACGCGCGCACGCCGACGATCGACAGCGACGCCATCACCGGCACGCCCTGGAGCGTCGAGGTCAACGGCATCCAGTGGATGATCTCGATGCCCGGCGGCCTGGTCGTGCTGACCGGGCTTGGCGCCTGGCAGTTGACCGGAGCGGGCGGATCGTCGCTCAATCCCCAGCCGATCACACCAGCCAACCAGCAGGCCCAGCCCCAGGCCTACAACGGCTGCTCGGCGACCATCATGCCGATCAAGATCGATTACGACATCATCTTCAATCAGGCCAAGGGTTCGATCTTCCGGGATATTTCCTACAACTTTTTCACGAACATTTATACCGGGACCGATCTCACCGAGCTGTCGTCCCACCTGTTCACCGGCTACACGTTCAAGCAGGCGGCCTGGTGCGAGGAACCCTACAAGCTGATGTGGGCCGTGCGCGACGACGGCTCCATGCTGAGCATGACCTATCTCAAGGTCCAGGAAGTCCAGGGCTGGGCGCGGCACGACACGCAAGGCCTGTTCCAGAGCATCTGCAGCGTCACGGAACCGCCCGTGGATGCGCTCTACCTGGCGGTCGAGCGGACGATCGATTTCAACACGTCCTACATGATCGAACGGATGGACAACCGCATCTGGTCGACGGCCGAGGATTGCTGGTGCGTCGATGCCGGACTGTCGCTGGCTCAACCGGCACCACCCTTCACGCTGACCGCGGACTCGGCTTCGGGCGCCGGCGCCATCGCGAATGTGTCGGTTTTCCTGGGCGGGCAGGATTATTCCGGCCTGACCACCGCCTCGATCGTCGATGACGACGGGCAGGGCGCCGGCACCGGCTGCACGCTCGGCTTGACGATCGTCGGCGGCATCATCACCGGCGTTGCGGTCCTGACCCAGGGCAAGAACTACAGCTTCCCAGTGATCGTGCTCACCGATCCAACCGGGGCGGGACAAGGGGCCGTGCTGCCGATCACGCTCGACACCAGCACGGTCTTCACCGCGTCCGGGCCGGCGTTCCAGGCGAGCGATGTCGGCTCGGTCATCCGGATGGGCGGCGGCATCGCCCAGGTCCTGAGCTTCTTCGGTCCAACCCAGGTCGTCGGCAATATCCTCTCGCCGATCGTCGCCACCGTGCCCAGCACCAGCGGAATGGTCCAGACCCAACCCGCCGGGTCCTGGACGATCACGCCGCCGACCCAGGTGATTTCCGGGCTCAACCATCTGGCGAACACGATCGTTACGGGCGTGGCCGATGGCAATGTGTTGTCGCCGCGGATCGTGACGAGCGACGGTCGCGTGTTCTTGGATCAGCCATCGAGCGCGGTCACGGTCGGGCTCGGGTTCAAGGCACAGATCCAGAGCGTCCAGCTCGATACCGGCGCGCCCACGGTCCAGGGCCAGCGCAAGGCGATCAAGGAAGTGACGGCGCGCATGGAAATGTCCCGCGGCGTCGTGATGGGCGCCAACCAGCGCGACGGCAGCACCTTGAGCCCGCCGCAGATCGACGTGCCGTGGCGCAATCTTGACCCCGTTCCAGACTATGTCTCGGGCGCGCCCAGGAAGCCGTTCAATGCGCTCTGCGCCCCGCTCTATACCGGCGACCGGCGCATTCCGGTGAAGGGCGGCTTCTCCAAGGCCGGTCAGGTCTGCATGCAGCAGTCAAATCCCCTGCCGATGAACGTGCTGGCCTTCGTCCCGCAGGTCCTGTTCGGCGACACGCCCGAGGAAAGCCCGCAGCCGCGCAACCGGGGGCGCCAGCAGTGAGCTACCTGATCCAGCCGGCGACCCTCGCGCACGTGCGCGCGCTGGCGCCCAGGTTGAGGGAGGGCGACCGGGCCGAGGTCGAGGCGGTGGGAGCAAAGCCGCGCCACCTGATGCACAAGCTCTGGCGCACGTCCCACACGAGGCGCACCGCGTTCGTCGATGGCGAGATCGCGGCGATGTGGGGCTGTGCCGGAACGCTTCTCTCGCCGATCGGAGAAATCTGGCTGCTGACGGCGCCCCCGGTCGAGCGCGTGCCTGTCGCTTTTGTCAAGGAAGCGCGACGCGGCATCTCGGAAATGCTTGAAACCCATGCTATCCTGGTCAGCGGGGTGCTCGCGAGCTACGGCCGGGCAATCCGCCTCATGGAAATTCTGGGTTTCGAAATCGGCGCTGAATATTCAATGCCGTGCGGAGCCTTGTTTCGGGAGCTTCGGATGGAGCGGTCCGCTTGAAGCATTTCACGCTGATTGCCGACCGGATGCCGATCGCACCGCTCCTGGGACAGATGGAAGATCACCCGGAGTTGTGGGACGCCTACCAGTTCCGCAAACAGGCCGATGGCACCCCGCATTCGGGCATGTCGGACATCTGGGTGCGTTACCGGCCGCAGAACGAATTGACCGACCATGCCAGCTACAAGGTGCCGCATCTGGCGGACTGGTGGCCGGCCTGGTCGAAGCTGCCGGCCTTGAAGCCGATCGTGTTCGACCTGATGCGATGCGTCGAGGGCACGGCGCTCGGGGGAATTTTCATCACCCGGATTCCGCCGGGCGGCGAGATCCTGCCGCATACCGACGACGGCTGGCACGTCGAGACCTTCTCGAAATTCTACGTCTCGCTCAAATCCTCGCCCGGAGCGACGTTCTGGTGCGACCACGACGGGGTCCGGGAAAGCCTGGAGCCGAAGCCCGGCGAGTGCTGGGTGTTCGACAATCGAAAGCGCCATGGCGTGAAGAACGACAGCAGCGAAGACCGGATCACGCTGATCATCTGCATCCGGACGGAGCATTTCCGATGAAGCTTTCCCTGCTGCCGGCCGAAGAACAGCCGGTGACGATCGACACCAAGATGGCCGACGGCGTGTTCGCGAAGTCGATCCTGGTGCGCGAGGCCGACACGGTCATCCCGCAGCACGCCCATGCCTACGACCATTCGAGCTTTCTGGCATCGGGCGCCGTTCGGGCCTGGGCCGACGACGTGCTGCTGGGGGATTTCCAGGCGCCCGAGGGCATCCTGATCCGCGCTGGTGTGAAGCACCGCTTCCAAACCCTGGCTCCCTTCACGGTGATCATCTGCATCCACAACCTGCATGGCGAGGAAGCGGTCAAGATCCTGGAAGAGCATCAACTCGACGCGGCCGATCTCGTGGAGGCTTTCTAGTGCCGGTAGGATTTTCAGCGGCAACCTATGCGGCCGCGGCCGCCATCGCGGGCGCCGCCGTTTCCGCTTACGGACAGATCTCGTCAGCCAACTCGGCGGCGTCCAGCGCGAATTATCAAGCCCAGATCGCCAAGAACAACGCGACGATCGCGAAGCAGAACGAGGAATACGCGACCGAGGCGGGATCCGCTCAATCCGAAATGGTCGGCATCAAGGGGGCGGCGGCCGGCGGCCGGATCAAGGCGCAGCAGTCCGCGAACGGTGTCGACGTGAATAGCGGATCCGCCGTCGCCGTGCAGAAGGGCCAGCGTTCGGCCGGCGCGCTCGACCAGCAGACCGCGGCGAACAATGCCTTCCTGCAGGCCTATGGCTATCGATCCCAGGTCGCGACCGATCAGGCCGTGTCCGGGCTCGACAGTTCGGAAGCCAGCAGCGATCAAACGGCCGGCGCGTTGGGTGCGGGCGGCACTCTGCTGAATGGCGCGTCGAGCATCGGGTTCAAATGGCTCGGTTCGCAGAATCCGTCCAGTGGCGGTTTTGGCGCGACCAACCAGATCGGGGCGAGCGGCTCTGCCTCGCAGACCGACGGCGGATTTGCGGTGGGTCCCGTCTAGATGGCCGTCGTCAACGACGAATCCGGGATCCCGACGGTCACGCCGCAGGACAATCTCCCGAACGACTACCTGAACGTCCAGTCGAACCCGAACCAATTTGGGGCACAGATCGGGCAGGGCGAGGAAAAGCTGGGCGCCGGCGCGCTCACGGCGGGCAAGTTCTTCGGCCAGGTCGCTGCCGACAATGCGACCAACGGCTACCAGGACGCGGCTTCGAAGATCCTTCATGGTGATCCGAACAAGATGGTTCCGGGCCCGGACGGGCAGATGCAGCCGGATACCGGATATCTGGGGCTGAGGGGTCGCGCCGCCTTGGATGCGCGGCCGCAGGTCGAGCAGCAGCTTGACGATCTGATGACGCAGACCCGTTCCGGTTTGCAGACCCCGGACCAGGAACTGCAGTTCGACAATTTCTCCCGGCGGTATCGCTCGTACCTGGGCGGCCAGATCGGGTCTCATGCCGACCAGCAGGCAAATCAGTGGTACGGCGAGGTGAACCAGGCCTCGGCCAATCTGGCGCTCAACCATATCGCGACGAATGCCGACAATCCCGACGAGGTCAACCACGGCACGGCCGATCTGATGAGCGCCCGGATCAAGCAGGCGCAGCTCCAGGGCGGCGGCGACCAGTTGGTTTCGCAGGCGCTCGCCAGTTCCCGCCAGGACGCGGTCAAGGCGCAGGTTGAGGCGCTGGCGGTGAAGAACCCGATGCAGGCGATGAGCGTGCTCGACCAGAACAAGGACGCGGCCGGGCAGGCCTACGAGCCCTTGGCGCAGCAGTTGCGGACGCGCGTCAACCAGCAGGTCGGCGTGACCGTGGCGAAGCAGGCCATCGCCGAAGCCGGCTCGAACATGGGCGGCGTGCCCAATGCCAACGGGCTGATGCAGATCCCGAACGCCTCCCCGCAGAGCGTGCCGATCAAGCAGGCGATCCTGGGCCAGGAGAGCGGCAACAACTCGAACGTGGCGTCCAGCATCAACGGCGCGGTCGGCCCAGGGCAGATCATGCCGGCGACCTTCGCGGCCTATGCCCAGCCCGGCGAGAGCATCACCAACCCGGCGGACAATCGCGCGGTGTCGGGCCGGATCATCGACGACCTGTCGGCCAAGTTCGGCGGCGACCCTGAGCGGATCGCGGTCGGGTATTTCTCCGGACCCGGCAACGTGGCGCCTCCGGGAAGCCCGACGCCCTGGATCAACAACCGGATCGACGGCAACGGCAAGTCGGTCTCGTCCTATGTCTCGGACGTGATGCAGCGGACAGGTGTCGCGGGCACCGGATCGAGCCTCAAGGCCGGCGCCTATGATCGCGTGCTGTCGATGACGGCGGACAATCCCGAGGCCCAGCGCATTGCGCTCTCCTATGTGAACGAGCAGTCGAACGCCGCGAACGTTGCCGCGATGGCCGATGCCAAGGCACGGACGGATGCAAGCAACCAGGCGGCAAACGGCTACGTCACCAAGATCCTGACGGGCAATGCTGCAGCTGTGGTGCCAGCCATCGCGCAGGATCCGAACCTGACCTGGGAAACCAAGGAGCGTCTGACCGACATCGCCGACAAGCACATGAAGGGCGAGATCGACCACGACACCAAGAGCTATGGTCCGGGCTTCTGGGATGCCTACAAGTCCGTGACGGCGCCTCAGGGCGATCCCACGCGCATTGCCGACCAGAACCAGATCCTGCGGCGGGCCGGCCCGGGCGGGGATCTATCGCTGTCGGGTGCCGAGAAGCTGATTGGCGTCATGCAGGGCAAAGGCACTGCTGAAGGCGAGGCCGAGAGCCAGTTGCAGAAGCAGTTCTTCCTATCGGCCAAAAACCAGCTGTCCGGCGCCGACGATGGTATGCACATCAAGGATCCGAAGGGCGACCAGCTCTACCTGACCTTCATGACCCAGGCATTCCCGGCGATCCAGGCGGCGAAGGCGGCAGGGAAAAGCACGAGCGAGATCTACGATCCGAACGGCCCGATCGCGAAATTGGCCGAGCCCTTGAAGCGCAATCCTGCGCAGCGGATGGCCGACATGATGCAGGGTGGCGACGTAGCGGCGCGGGGCTTGAAGGACATCATCGCCGACGTGCAGGCGAACAAGATCAGCTCCGATGCCGGCAAGGCTGAAGCGATCAGGCTCGGTCTCGTCGCGCCCGATGCCGCAGCCGCTCCGACCGTGCCGGTGATGCAGTAATGCCCGACGGTTTGCCGACCTGGGACCAAGCGATCAGCGCGGCACCGCAAGCCGCGCCGCCGCCGACCCTGCCGACCTGGGACAAGGCGTTTTCGGATGCGACCGCGCCGAATCCGTTCATGACCGCGCTCAGTGCCGGCGCCGAGATCGCCAACAACGGGCTTGCCGCCGAAGCCGGTGCGGGCGCCACGGTTCCTCCGTCGTCCGCCGCGACCGATCAGTTCCTGGCGACGACGGCGGTCGGCCGGGTGCTCGATGCGTTCGGCCAGGGCGCCAAGCAGGGCTGGGGCGCCGAACCGCTCGGCATGTCGCCCGATACCGAGGCTTTCATGAAGAAGGCCGGCCTGTTCAACGATTTCCAGGATGGCCATACCGGCATCATGAAGTCGTTCAACGAGGCGATCCTGCGCCCGGCGGCAACCACGCTCGACGCCGGGATGCGCGCCGGAAGTGCCGTGTTCGGCGCCTATAGCGGCGCGGTCGCACAGGCGGGCGCCGAGGTCGGCGCGCCCCGTCTTGGGCGTGATCTGGCGGCGCTCCCTGAGTTCATGATGGGGCATCCCGAGGGGATCAGTCCGGTTCCCCATGCGATCGACCTGCCGGCAGCCCGCTCCCTCGGCGTCATCGGAGAGGGCGAGGGCGGCTATTTCGATACGTCCGTCCCGACGCCGCGCACGCTGGACGATCGAGCGGCCGCAGCGAAGACCCAGGCGCAGGCCCTCCAGGAACAGGCACCCGAGAACGCAGGCGCCGGAGAAGCCACCCCGCCGGCAACGCCGCCCGACATCCACGCCATCGCCCGCCAGATCGCGCCGGACACGTTCAGTGAATATGATGCGCTCGCTCAGCAGCAGGCGGATATGCGGAACGTCGTATCCGGGCGCGTGGCGGACAGCCAGGCCGAGGTCGCGGACCAGTTCAAGGCCAAGCTCGACCCGGCCCAGCAGACGGTCGATGACCTGCAGCGCCAGCTGGAAGGCTTCCAGAAGGCCGGCAACGAGTCCAAGGCCAAGCTGGTCACGAACCGGCTCGCCAAGGCCCAGGACGCGCTGGACAGCGTGCAGTCCGACATGGCGGATGCGCAGGATGCGGCGGCGCGCGCGGCCCGGACCGACCTGGCGGCCGACATGCAGAAGATCGACTTCCGCATGCGCGATCTGGCGCCGGATGTCTCGGACGCCTATCGCCGGGCGCAGGGCTATATCGAGGATGGCCAGGAACCGCCGGTGTCGGCGAGCGCGGAGCCGACTGCTGCCGCTCCGATCGAGCCCCAGGCGTCGCCAGAGCCCGTTGCCGCACAGCCGCAGGAGACGGCCCAGCCCGCCGCCGCGCCGGCCGATGCCGTTGCCCAGCAGGCCGACGCTGCAAGCGCCCCCGCGGCCGCTCCCGAGCCCTCGCCGAGCATCGTCGCGGACGTGACCCGGCAACTGGACCAGGCCGGGCGCCCGTCTGACGAATCCTATGCTGCGGCCCAATTGGTCGCCGCCCATTACGAAGCGCGCGCGTCCCGGTTCGGTGGGGATCTGGGGACGCCCGAGGAAATGTACCAGCGGGACGGCGCTAAGGTGGTCGGCGGTGACACCGGCGGCCGCAACGGCGCCGCGCAGGGCAAGGCGTTCATCAAGAACGGCAAGACCACGATCACGCTGTTCGAGAAGGCCGACGCATCGACGTTCCTGCACGAGACCGGCCATCACTGGCTGGAAGAACTGATGTCGGATGCCAAGAACGAAAAGGCGCCGGACGACCTGAAGGCTGACGCGCAGACGGTCCGATCCTGGTTGGGCGCCGAGGACGGTGCCGACATCAAGCGCGGCCAGCACGAGAAGTTCGCCCGAGGGTTCGAGCGCTACCTGATGGAAGGCGTCGCACCATCGAAGGAACTGGCCGGCGTGTTCGCCAAGTTCAAGGACTGGCTGACCAAGATCTACCAGACCGTGTCCCGTCTGAAAGCTCCGATCAACGACGACATCCGCGATGTGTTCAATCGGCTGATCTCGGCCAATCCGGAGAAGACCGTCATTGCGCCGGAGCGCGAGATCAGCAAGAATTTCGCCGACATCCACGAAGCCGAAGCCGCCAGCACTCCCCCGGAGAAGGCGGCCGCGGTCGCGGATGGTATCGACAGCGAAGTGCTGCATATCGCGGCCGAGAAGAAACCGGATATCCATGGCGAACTCAGTGGAACAGGCCCAGGCAGCCCTGGCGGAGAGCCGCCGGCGGACTCAGGTGCTTCAGGTGGCGCAGATGCGGCCGAACCAGTCCCCGCAGGATCTGGCGGTGCTGCAGAACCTGGAGCGGTCCCAACGGGCGGCGACGGCGCTCAGGGTGAAGGCGCTGACGTTCGAACAGCAGCAGGCAGCGCAAGCCGGACTGCCGCCGGAAGCGATCGGGGAGAGCAGCCCACCGGCCCCCACGCCATTCTCCCCGAGCCCGAATCCCAATACGTAGACAAAGCCGGGAACATCCGGCTCGACAATCTCGGCACGTCCGAGGATGTCAACGCGGCCATGCGGGAAGAGGCCGAACTCCACAACGACTTCTACGCCGCGCGCCGCGGTGTCGTCTCCGATCGAGACGTGATGGATCTGGCCGATGCCATGGGCGTCCAGGCCAGGGAGATCAACCTCCAGAAGCTGCGCGACATGTCGGTGAACGACGGCATTCCGTTGGCGGCCCGCGTTCGGGTCGGGCGCCTGATGCTGGTCGATGCCGCGACGGCGGTTTCCGACCTGATGCGCAACGGCGATCCTGGCAACCCGGCCGACATCGAAGCCTACGTCACCTCGCGCAACCGCCTCATCATGATCCAGGAGACAGTGAGCGGCATCACGGCGGAGATCGGTCGCGGCCTTAGGGCGTTCCAGAGCCTGGGTGCCGGCGCGGTCCAGGAAGCCAAGGCGATCGGCGATTACCTCAAGGAAAATACCGGCAAGACCCTGTTCCAGATCCAGAACGAGATGAAGCTCGGCAAGAAGCTCGACACGCCGGCAAAGGTGGCGGGGTTCATCCGGGACGTGAACAAGCCGAGCCTGGGCGACAAGCTGCTGGAGGTCTTCACCAACTGGCTGATCTCCGGCCCGATCACCCACATGACCTATTCCGAGGGCAATTCCCTCCTGGCATTCTACAAGGCGACGTTCGAGACCGGCACGGCGGCGGCGATCGGTTCGGTTCGGGAATTGCTTGGCAAGGGCGATGCGGACCGGGTCTATTGGGGCGAGGTGCCGGCGCAGGTGTTCGGCCGGTTTCGCGGTCAGCGGGATGGTTGGCGAGCGGCCTATGACGCGCTCAAGACCGGGACCACGATCGCGCTGCCCGGCGAGAACATGGCCGGCGCCATCGCGGAGATTGCATCCCGCACCGCGCGCGAAGAGGGCCTGACCAACGAGGCCAGAACCCAGCGCATCGCCGAACTGACGGCGAACCCCACCCTGGAAATGTCCGAAGAGGCGCAGAAGATGGTCGGTGACGCCATCTCCGCTGTGGGGGCAAACCCGTTCGTGCAGCGCAAGGCCATCGGCGGCCCCATCGGCTCGATCGTGCGGGCGCCGGGCGAGCGCATGGTGGCGCCGCTCCACAGCCTGTTCCGGTCGCTGGCCTATTCCCAGGAGATCGCGCGCCTCGCCTACCGCACGGCAGCCAAGGAAGGGCTGGAGGGCCATGGCCTGGCGATGCGCATTGCCGAACTCACGACCCATCCGCCGCTCGACATGATGCAGGCAGCACGGGACGAGGCGACCCAGAGCACGCTCATGGGGAAGGGTGGAGATCTCACCCAGCACGTCACCCGGCTGATGAACTGGAACCCGAACATTCCGGGCCTGGGCAATACCCGGCTGCTGCGCTTTATCGATCCGTTCGTCACCGTGGCGTCGAACGTGATGGACCAGGGCGTCGTTCAGCGGGGATTGCCTGGGCTGCTGTCCGGCGACATCCGGGCCAGCCTCGCGGGCATCAACGGTCCGATCGCCCGGGACACCACGGCGGCGCGCATCGTTGCCGGAACGTCGCTGTCGGTCGTAGCCGGGGGGCTGGCGGCGGAAGGGCTGATCACGCCGTCGGCACCGACCGATCCGAAAGAGGCGGCGATGTCGCGCATCGTCAACGGCGCGCCGCATAGCCTGCGGATAGGGAATATTTCGCTCGACTTGAGCCGGCTCGGGCCGCTCGGCATGCAGGTCGGCATCGCGGCGGATCTCTATCATTTCGTCCACGCGATCGGCCGGGAAGATGCCGGCAAAGTCGCGAGCCTGCTGGCCCATTCGTTCGCTCAAAATTTCCTGGACGAGAGCTTCATGAAGGGGCCGGCCGATCTGCTGAAAGCGGTCGAGGATTCCGATCGGTTCGGCGCTGCCTATGTCCGGAATTTCGTGGCGACCGCAGCGGTGCCATTCTCGGTCGGAATGGCGCAGATCGCCGGCCAGGTCGATCCCTACGCCCGCGAGGCCCGCACGACGCTCGACGCGATGATTGCGAAGATCCCGTTTGCCTCAGAAACTCTTCACCCCCGCTACGACATCTGGGGGCAACCCGTATTGAACCGCGAGTATGTCGGCGTCTATTCCCAGCGCGTCTCGAGCGACCCGGTCAATCAGGCGCTCACCAAGCTGAACATCTTCCCCTCGCGACCGGAACGGAAGATCCGCGGCGTGCAGTTGACCGAACAGCAATACGACGATTTCTCGCGCATCAGCGGGCGCATGTCAAAGGCGCAATTGGACCAGTTCATCCGTCAGCCGGGATTCCAATCTATTCCGGAGACGGCCCAGGCTGAGACGATCCATTCGATGCTGAACCGCTCCCGTGAGGCGGCGGCGGATTGGGTGATGATCCACAATCCGCAGATCATGCAAGACGCCATCAAGGCCAAGACCGCCCCTCTGCGCACGGCGCAATAGTTTCCACCAGTACAGTATCCAGGAAGAGCAGAACCATGATCGATGAAGCGATCCGGGCCGACGCCGCACGCCGTAGCGTGACCGACATCCTCTTGGGCTCGGTCGCGGGCGTCACATCGCCATGGTGGGCCAATTTCCACGACTTCGCGACATCCCTCCTGCTCTACGGATCGCTGTTCCTGCTGTTCGTCCGGGTCTACGGCCTGGCCAAAGACTGGTGGCTCGGCAAGAAGCTCGATCTCGGCGACTGAATGACATGCCCTGCCCTTCTTGCCGGCGCGGTGCTGACGCTCGCCCTCGCTCGGGCATTTCTCATCGCATTCGTCAAGGAATCGACGCGCTAGGGCGGAGCGCGAACGACCCCGCCTACCTCAGAGGGACCTCATCATGCTGATCAATATTCCCACGCCAAGTCTTCCGGCGGGTGGGTGGAAGACCTATGCCCTGGCCGCGGCAACCGTCGTCTATGCCGCCACCGGCTATTACCTGGGCTTCCTGACCCAGGACCAGGCCATCAGCACCGTCATCGGCGGCACGGGCCTGGCCACGCTGCGCAGCGCCATCAACACCGCGACGGCGATCCTCAAGGATCACATCAGCGCGACCGCGTCCCAGACCCAGGTCGTGGCGGCGGTGGCGGCTCAAACCCAGCCCCCGGTCATCGTCTCGCCGCCGGCCGCGCCCGTGTCTCCGCCGGCCCCCCTCGCAGCTCCCATTCCCTCGCCGAGTGTCGGCGCCAGCCTTGGAGGAAATTGACCATGCGTAAGCTCTCGTTCCTGTGTGCCTTCGTCGGCGGCGCCGGGCTCGCCGCCTGTTCCGCCACGCAGGTCGCGGACATCCAGACGGCGCTTGCTTCTCCCGCCGGGCAGGCCCTGGTCATCGGCCTGGAGAATTTCGATCCCAGCGTCTCGGCCGTCGTCGCGAAGCTGAATGCCGGCATCGCGGCCACGGCCAGCGACAAGGCGATGCTCTGCGGCGCCATGAGCTGGGCGAACGGCCTGTTCGTTCTGTCGGCTCCGATCGCCGGCATCAGTGCCGCCGACCAGACGACCGAGACCGCGGCCATGGCGGGAGTCAACTCGGTCTGCAACACGTCGACCACCGATGTCGCGAGCGCCGTGAACTCGGTCCTGACGGCCTACACGACCACGACGAACGCGCTCAAGGGCGCCGGCGTCACCGCTCCCGCCACCTGATGCGGTGCGCGGCGCTGCTTCTCCTGCTCGCTCTTGGAGGCTGCACCGCGCCCGTCTGGGTCGGTGCGGCCCTGGGGTTCGGAGCCTCCGCTCTCAAGCTCGATGACGATCTGCTGCTGGCCTACCTGCGGGCCAAAGGCTCCCTACCGCCGGCATCTGCCGCGCCACAACCCTAAGGAATTTCACGATGGCCGCGTTTCAGAAATTCAATGCGTTCGCCGCGGCCATGCCGAACGGCAACGTCAACCTCGGCGCCGACACGCTCAAGCTGATGCTGACCAACACGGCGCCGGTCGCGGCGAACGTCCAGTATTCGGACATCAGCGCCACCGAGTTGGCCAATGGCAACGGCTACACCACCGGCGGCGCCGCGGTCACGATCGCGGGCTCGACCCAGACCGCCGGCACCTACAAGCTCGCCTGCACCACGCCGGTCGTCACCACCGCAACGGGCGCCTTGGGTCCGTTCCGCTATGCCGTGCTGTACGACACCACGCCCACGACCAAATCGCTTATCGGCTTCTGGGACTATGGCTCGGCGCTGACGCTCGCGAGCGGCGATACCTTTACGGTCACGTTCGACGCCGCCAACGGCATCTTCCAGCTGGCCTAGGCGATGGAGCATATCGTCGGCAGCCTGCGGATCCGGGACCAGGATACGTGCCGGATCGACCCCGACGGCTCCATGCAGGTGGCGCTGCACCCGGTCGGCTGGGAACTCAAGAGTCACAGGCATAATTTCAGCCACGTGACGATCGTCGTCCATGGCGCCTATCGCGTCGGGCTCTATGAGGACGCGGCGCACGCCAAGCCGATCTGGGAACGCGAGATCGAAGCCCCCGCATGGTTCGACGTGCCGGCCGATGCCTTCCACTCGGCTGTCTGCATCAAGCCCGGCGCCATCCTCTGCGTCTTTGCCAGCCGTGAAGAAGAGTCGCCGCACCGCGTCTCGATGATCCCGACGGGCTTCTGGCAAGCCAGCGGACTCGCTCCATGAGCATTCAGCCGACCGTCGTCTGGCGGGTTCGCAAGCTGGGCTCAAACCTGAACGGCGGCGGCTATGACCCGTCGATTTCCGGGGCCGGCACCGACTATTCCCAGCAGGATGCAGCCCAACTCACGCTGACAGATATCGCGTGCTCGAACACGACGACGGTAACGAGCGCCACGGGCGGCTTTACCTCGGCGATGATCGGCAATGCCATGTGGCTCGCCGGCGGCGGTGCTACCGCTGGTGCGTATTTCATCACCGCAGTCGCCAGCAGCAACAGCATCACGATCGACCGCGCGCCGGGCACGATCGCATCCGGCGGCGGCAAGGTCGGTGGTGGGTGGGCTGATCCGTGGGTCAACCCTCTGGCAGTCGCCGTTGCAGGAAATCAGATCGGAGTGCGGGGCTCGGGCTCGCGCTTTCCGACGACAGACGATTACGCCAAGACGGGCTTTCAGCAGGGGCCCTACGGCAACACGACCAACGGCAATGTCCGGTACTTCGGGGAGAACGGCCGGCCGCGCATGGCGAGCGACGGCCTCCAGTTCTACACCGCCTCGTTCATCAGCTTTACGAGCATCTATTTCTCGTCAAACGGCACGAACTATGCCAGCCCCTACGGTATGTTGAGCATCGCCTCCGCTGCACCGCTCGGCACCTGCTACCTTAATGACTGCACGATCGACCAGAACGGCTATGACATCATCGGCTGTTCGGGCTCATGGCAGCAGTTGGGATGCGAGGTGACATCGACAGTTGCCCCGCGCGGAGGCAGCACGCTCTACGGCATCGATACGGGGCCGTTCGGAGCGCAGATCCAGTGGTGCAACATCCACGACACGGTGGGTCATGGCGTCCGGATGCTCAACCGCCTGGGCAACCACGTCTCAGACTCGATCATCGCTAAATGTCGCGGAGATGGGCTCACGTTGGACAGTTCGGTGCAGAATACCGATACGGGCTCTTGCGCGATCCAGAACGTGACGATCGATGCAAACACCGGGAACGGCATATTGATCGATGGACCGAACGCCTTGCAGGAAGTTGCTGTCTTCAACTGCCACATCACCAATCATACAGGGTCGGGCAAGTACGGTCTGACGTGTTCGTTCGGCACCCTCACGTCGAATGATGCGCTCAAAGGCTATGTCGATAGAAACAACTTTTTCGGCAACACGACGGACCGGAATACGATCAGTGCTGGCCCGAACGACACGGCCTATGACCCGCAGTACGCGGCCCAGAGCACTGAGGGCTACAATGTCAGCCTCAACAGCCGGGCCAAGGGGCAGCCCATCCTGGCCTTTCCGCAGGCGCTTGCGGGGATGACAGCTTCTGAGAGCTATGTCGATGAGGGCGGCGTGCAGCGCCAGGAAGGCGCGGCATGACGATCGGCGCAACCTCAGTCTGGCGCGTCCGGACGGGCGGCAACAATCTAAACGGCGGTGGCTACGATGCTGCCATCTCAGGCGCTGCCACGGACTACAGCCAGCAGGACACGGCGCAGTGGACCTCCAGCAGCGTCACCAGCAGCGGCACGACCTGCACGGACAACACCAGCGCCGGCACGCTCACGAGCGCCATGGTCGGCAATGCCGTTCAGCTTAGCGGCGCCATTTATTTCGTCACGAGCGTCCCCACCGCGAACACCTTTGTTGTCGATCGGGCGCCGGCCGTCACGGCGGTTGCTGCGAAGCTAGGCGGTGGATGGGCCGATCCGTTCGCGAACCTCACGACAGCCATTGTGCAGCCTGGAAACACGGTCTGGATTCGCGGTTCCGGCTCGCAATACCCCACATCCGATGACTATGCGCGCGGTGTCGGCATCATCACGATGGTCAACGGCAGCTTCGCTGTGGGCAATATTCGTCTGCGCGGCGAGAACGGCCGGCCTCGGATTTCGTCCAGCTCGGTGCTCTACCAAAGCTGCTCGCTCAATACCTTCCAGGATATTTATTTCAAGGCAACTGGCATCGGAAGTGGGCTTGCTGCCACGGGCATGATCAACACGAACAGCGGGACGGTCGGTTCGACCTGCTCATTCGTGAACGTCATGTTCGACCAGGGTGGTTTTGACCTGACGATGCTGTCGGCCTCGGCAACGATGCTGTGGTGCGAAGTCACCTCGACCGTTACGCCTGGCTCGGCTGGCACTCAATATGCCGTGTTCGTCGTGCAAGAGGCCTGCTCGATCTACGCCAGCAATATCCACGATACGGTCGGGCTCGGCGTGCGAGCGCTCGGGCGCCTGGGCACCTGGATCAAGGGCAACATCTTCTCAAATTGCCGTGGCACCGCGCTCACGATGCCGGAGTCTGTCACGACCGACACCGGCGGCTCGACGGTCACGAACAACACGTTCGACGCCAATCAGGGCGATGCGATCCAGATCCAGGGCGTGACGGTCCTCCAGCAGACGACGATCCTCAACAACATCTTCACGAACCACGTCACGGCAGGAACCTACGGCATCAATGCCAATTTCGGCACGCTGGCGGCGAATGACCGGATCAAGGGATATCAGAACTACAACAATTATTTCGGCAACACGAACGACGTTCACAACGTCAGCAAGGGTGCGAATGATCTAGCGCTCGATCCGCAGTACCAGGCGCAAGCGACCGAAGGCTACAATATCGGGACGAACCTGAAGGCCAAGGGCTTCCCGCAGGCAGCGTACGTCAATAGCTCCAGCGGCATGACCGCGACCCAGGCCTATATCGATGTGGGCGCCGTACAGCGGAAGGAAGGAACCGCGTATGCCCTGGCGGCGGCACAAGGCTCCTACTCCCTCACGGGCAAAGCTGCAGCACTCAGCGCCGGGCACAATCTCGCGGCGGCCATGGGCTCCTACAGCCTCACCGGCAAGACTGTCGCATTCAAGGTCGCGCGCACCCTAGCCGCCGCGCGCGGGACATACTCGCTCACGGGCAATGCCGCGACGCTGGCCTACACGCCCCACGGCGGCGGCACCGCCTATGCCCTCCCTGCCGCGGCTGGCGCCTACAGCTTCACCGGACGAGCGGCAGCGCTCACGTCCGCGCGACACCTGTCCCTCGCCATGGGATCGTACAGCCTGACCGGCAACGATGCGCTGCTTACTAGCGGCGCGCCTGTCGCCTATGCCCTGGCGGCGGCCATGGGCTCCTACGTCTTCACCGGCCGCCCTGCGACGGTCGCCTACCAGAACAACCCCAGGCCCGCGCCCGTCACCGCAACCGATATCGTCAATCAGGCAATCCAACTCATCGGCGGCGATCAGCCACTCGTCACCGGGGTTGCCCCGTTCTTCGACAGTTCCGCCTCGGGCAAATCGGCGGCTCTCCTTTATTGGCCGGCGGTTCAAACCGTCAGTCGCATGTTCGGGTTCGATTTCGACCGGACGACGATCACGCTGGTTCCGACCGGCAACACCCCGCCACCACCCTGGACCGTGGAATATTTCTACCCGCCGATGGGCATCGAGATCCGTCAGGTGATGCCAGTCACGCCGCCGGACCTGAACGACCCATTGCCGAACGACTGGTCGGTCGCCAACAACACCGTTGCCCAAGTGCCGACGAAGGTCGTTCAGACCAATTTCTCACCCGCCCAGGCCGTCTATACGAACCAGCCGCCCGAAGACCTGTGGGACGCATTGTTCCGGGAGGCCGTCGTGCGCCTGCTGGCCAGCGAATTCGCCATGTCGATCGCCGGCAAGCCCGACCTCTCCCAGATGCTGTTCGAGCAATTCAATGAATTCCTCAAGGCGGCGATCTCTCGACAAGACTGATTCATGGCCCACCCTGCGCTCATAGCCGCATGGGCGATCGAGGATTGCCGGACGATCGGCATAGGCCACACCAGCCATCCATGCCGCCGATGCAAGGGGCGCGGCTTCCTCTGGATCAAGTATTTCCCGTGCCATAAGTGTGCGGGCTCGGGCTTCACCCTCGTTGACATGAAGCACTCGGCCGAGCGGATTGAGCTGGCGATCGGCATCCTACTCCAGCGCATCCAGGATCAGGCTCGCTTGGTCGGGCTGGGCTCGTGGGAGGGTAGGGAACCTAGCGTGCATGAGCAGATCAGAGATGGGACTCGGCAACGGGGCGAAGGGTCATAGGCCGACTGATTAGGGCTCACAGGATACCGGCTGCGCCCAGCAGGGCGCACGAGATTGAGGCCATGGTATCGACCTAGCCGTGAGATGCTTGCTCACGATCAAGCTGGTAGTATGCCCGCGACATCTCCGCATGATCAGCATTGGCGAGCGTCAACAGGTCCATGATGGACAGATTGTACCAGATCTCCAGCCCGTACAGTCTCTCCTGGTGCGACGGGATGACGTACCACTCGCCCCCGGCCCCGCGCTTCCATCGGAATGTCGTCTTCTCCATCCTCACCCCTCCTTGACGGTCTCGACCGGGCCGACAGCTTCGTCCAGCATTTCGCGTTTGACCGCTTTCCAGATCAGTTCGGCGCGGTCGTCATAAACCGAGCAGCAGCCGCACGAGAATGAATATTCTTTTCCCCTACCCCGCATATTGACATTCCCAGCATTACCGATGCCGCGTTTCATTGCGAAGTGACCTCCAACACTTTTGTCGCAAATGGGCGCCCCTTTTCCTGTGCGCCGAAGTGCGTATAGCCTGCACTCACAGCCATTGCGTGAGCCACGAGCCACGCAACGTCCCGTGCCCTATCTTCGGGTAAGCAAACGCAAAATCTTCCGTCAACAATCAAATTCACCAAATCTTGATCGACTCTTTGGCCGGTCAAATTTGGTATCATCACTCCGTCTAACACGACGGGCCAATATTCGAATGGTCCGATCAAAAAATCCGCTTTAGGCTCAAGAACCGGAAATTCCACGATGTCGGCCATTTATCTATCCTTCTGATTCGTCAGGTACCTCAGGGGCCTCTGGAGTACCATCAGGTGCGTCGAGCCTTCCAAACGACACGCAATCAACCACGACATTACCCCGTCGGCTCTGTGCCGTAGCTCGAACGTGACGCCGGGCTCTGAATTGAACCTTCCCGTCTCTTACGCGAAAATCCATCTCGTGGACCAAACGGCAATCGCAGCATCGCATTTTGTATCCGTTCGGAACGGGCTGCTGCCATTCCGTCCAACCCTCTTCGTCTACGTCATGCTGTTGATAGCGTTTCATCTCGCGAACCATCGTTTCGTGGTTGGACCATCAGGCGTGATCATGGAAGGATGTTTGTACGGACCTAGATCGATCAGTGGCGTGCTTGATCCAGTCGTCCGCCTTCATCTGGAAGGTAACTTCCCATTGCGGACCGATCATCTCTCCGCTACGGACTTCCCAGGTCCGACGAAGCCCAACCACAGGAAGTCCGTAGGTCAGCGCCACTGCGACGGCACGCGGACCTTCTGCCTGGTCGCCGTGGAAGGCGATCGTCGGTTCCGCGTAGCAATGTCCCTTGCCGCCCTGGCACGACTCGAAGGTCTCGATGCCTTGTGAGCGCAAGACGCAGACGAAGTGGCGAATGCCGTCATCAAGCTCAGGCCAGCCGAAGGATTCTAGGCCGTCCAGCGTGCCGATCGGAAGTGCATTTCTTGGGTCTGCGCTCATGTTCGATGTCTCATGACTAGAATGACCGCATGATAGGCATGTCTGGAATTCCACTCCGTATGCGTCTTCCCTGATCATCACCGTTCCACCGCATGAACATGCGTTGGGGATGGTCAATTCCATTTTATGGATCAGGCGTCCAGGCCCGTCAGGCCCGGCGTGCGGCTCCGGCTGCTGGTTGCGGTAGATCATGATGGGTCCCTTTTGCTTTGCCCGATGATCTCCAGGCAGCGCGGGCATGTCACCGCCTCGTCGCGGATCGTCCACGTCGCCACCTTCATGTTGATCGCGCGCGGGCTCGTGAAGCAGAGCGCCGACACAGCTCCATCCTCGCGGATCCCTTTGGCTCGATGATAGATGCGAGGGCCGGGCGCCTTGGGATTGGTCGTTTTCTGGTCTATCATCGCGTTTCGCCTCCCTCTGCGAGGGCCGCCAGCTCTGCTGCCTCGCAGTCCGAGCAGATCGGGTCGTCGAAGTGCGCGCTGAATTGCTCAAGCGGAAATTCCTTTCCGCAGCAATCGCAGGGGATTAGGTCATCGGTCGTTTTATGGTCGGTCATGATGCCACCTCCGGGCGCTCGCAGAGCACGCCCATCGCCGCATCGGCTGCGCCGATATAGTTCGGCCAGTCGGCCGCGATGAAGTGCGCGCGCATCAGTTCTTTGCCCTCCTTCTCGCGCATCCATTTTTCCGATCTTATGAACTGGACGACATGAGAAAAGCGGCGTTGTGCCTGCTGCCAGCCGAGCGCATTGACGGCGAACTGGTACAGGCCCGTAAGCTGATCAAGCTCGTCATCCGACATGCGCCCTTCGCCGCCAGCAAGGTCGTGCGCGCAGAGTGCCCAAGCGACGCGTTCCCGGAAGGTCTCGGGGTTTGCCGTCGTTTTCGGGTCGGTCATGACAGGGCATCTCCGATCATCGGGAATGGTTCATCAATCGGCGGAACGATGTCTCGGTCCAGTGCGCAATAGATGCAAACGCGCGTTGCCCTTGGAAGGGCGTCTACAGGAATCGCGATCTCTCGATTACAGTACCGACATTCTCCAGGGACATCCGATCGCATGGCACCACGAAGGTCTCTCAGCCACCAAGGCATGCAAGCTACTGGCGGTGGGGCGCGATCGATCACGACAGGGCCTCATCGATCGCGTCTGCAAGCGCCCTGGCGTTTGCGACAGGCATGAAATACCGCGTTGCGCATAGAATGAAGCTGATCGCGTCCGACCCATCGGCCTCGTGGCCGACGTGCCGACGAGCTTCACGAGCCGCTTTCAGGTCAATCTCGTTCATTTGAAGAACACCCTTTCCCAGCGAGCTTTGGACGTGCGGCTAGGGCTTCGTCTTCCCATCCGCGGCGCCAAGCCGGATGCCCATCATCGCCAGGCGCCGGATCGCCTCTGATCGGTTCGGGATGTCCGGCTGCAGTCGGCGCCAATCGTCGACCTCCCGAAGAAACTCGGGCGTCACGATCATCTGCATGCGGTTGCTGGCTGGCGCTGGGCTCATGCCCGGACCATAGCCCGCTTGTTCAGCCTCCATCAACACACCATTGCAAACATGAACACCCTTGACACCATACACACCCTGTCGCATATTTCAAGGGCGATCCCACTTACCCCCAGGACCCGACCATGGCCGATTTCATGACCTATCGCACCGCTCACTGCGGCCCGATGCGCGCCAAGATCCTGACCCGGCACCGCGACGGCGATGTCACCGTCGAGCCGTTTTTCTTCCAGGAAGACGGCAATGACACGGGCAGCTTCCAGGGCGGTTACAAGGTGCGCGTTCCGCGCTCGCACTTCATCGACGCCTCGGCCGCCTGACCTTTCCCACTAACTCCCGAACAACGCGAGGATTTCCGCCGTGTCCGATACCTATTTCGGATTTCCGATCGAGCCCGAGGGCTACGTCATGGGCGACCTGCCGCCGTCGATCGCGGCGCTCGAAGCTCAAGGCGAAGAGATCTGGAGCCACATGTTCGAGGATCTCGGGCTGGAGGTGCATTGCATCCGTGGCGATGACGAAGAAGATGGCCTTGTCGATGAAGATACCTGTGACGTGAACATCGAGGCCTTCCGTCAGTGGGAGCCGACGCCGCCGGCCGGTGAGGGCTGGAAGCTCGCCTGGCGCTCGGTCGACGAGGACGGCCCGAACGTCTGTTTCTGGCGCGAGCGCCCCGCGTCTGCAGCTGAAACTCTCTAAAATCCTCCGACGCAGGACGGCTGAGCCATGACCGATGAAATCGTCCGGCTCTTCCCGAACGCGAACCGGCCGGCGCCGACCGAGGCGCCGCAGACGGCCGCGCATCCAGCGGACCGGGAGATGATCGAGTTGCTGGAGCACCTGTTGGCCGAGTCCAAGCGCGGCACCCTTCGAGGCGCGGCGCTCGGGCTGCTGTGGCGCGGGAAGGATGGCGAGATCTCCGGCAGCACGACCTGGGCGGGCGAGGCGCAGCGACAGCGCTATGTGACTGCCGGCATCATCCGGGAGCTTGATCAGCGGTTCGCCGACAAGGCGCTTCGATAGTCGGGGTTGGATGGCATGGGGTGCTGCGGGACAACTGGCTTCCAACCGATCAGCTAAACCCCGCGGATTTCCTTGTTTTCGACTTCCCAGCGATAGACGTGGGTCAGGATTTCCGCAACAGCGGCGAAGGCGATGATCGGGATCTCGTCGCCGACTTCGAGGGTCGACAGGATCTCGACCAGATCGGCATCCTCGCGCACCTTGACGCCGTGCTCGAACGCGATCGCCAGAATTTGGCGCGCGACGGCGCCTTCGCCGGTCGCGACGACGGTCGGCACGCTCGGATCTCGGGCATCGAAATCGAGCGCGATCGCCTTTTCTCGTTCCATCCACGCCCTTTCGCGCTATTCCGGAGGAGCCTGAGGCGCCGTTCCTTAACAAAGACTGAGGTCGGAGGGCGGCAAGTCGCCGCACGGGATCGCGGGTTCGCGCGCTAAGGTGCCCCGTCGGCGCGTGCCGCGCAACCGGCGTCGCGTTTTCGAAACGGGACGTAACATGAAAGGTCCGCGCGTGCAGAACCGGGACGAGCCATGATCGAACTGCGCACGCTCGAGACTTTCTACTGGGTTGCCCGCCTCGGCGGCTTCCGTCGGGCGGCCGAAAAGCTCAACACGACGCAGCCGGCCGTCTCTGCGCGCATCGTTCAGCTGGAGCAGGCGTTCAATACGCGCTTGATCGACCGCGACAAGCGCCGCTCGGCGCTCACGCCCAAGGGGGTCGAGCTGTTCGCCTATGCCGAGCGCATGCTGGCGCTCCGCACCGAGATGGTCATGGCGGTGACGTCGGCCGGCTCCCTGCGCGGCACGGTCCGGTTGGGCCTGTCCGAGACCATCGTCCATACCTGGCTCGCCAGGCTGGTCAAGCGCCTGCACGAGCGCTATCCGGCCATCACGCTGGAGATCGCGGTCGACGTGTCGGCCAACCTGCGCGACTCGCTGTTGGCCGGCGAACTGGACGTGGCGCTGCTGCTGGGCCCGGTCAGCGCGCCCAAGATCAAGAACCTGCCGCTGTGCCAATATCCGATGGCCTGGATCGCGAGCCCCGACCTGCCGGTCGAGGCCGGCCCCCTGACCCTGACCCAACTCGCCGCCTGGCCGATCATGACCTATTCGCGCCTGACCAAGCCTTATCGCGAGGTGACGGAGCTGTTCGCCCGGGTCGAGATCCCGCGGCCGCGCTTCTTCGCCAACAGCTCGCTGGCCTCGATCGTCCGCATGACCCTGGACGGCATCGGCATCAGCGCCATTCCGCCGGCAGTCATTCCGGAAGAGCTGGCGGCCGGTCGCCTGCGCCGGCTCGCCTGCGACACGGCGCTGCCGCCTCTCGTCTTCACCGCCAGCTATCTCGACCAGCCGGACAATGCGCTGGCTGCCATCGTCGCCGCGCTGGCCGAATCGGTCGCCGCGGAAGAACATCAGCCTCACTGATCGGTTTTTCTGATCGGAATCGATCGGAAATGACAATTCGACCCACGATGTCCGTCATGGCTAGCTGATGTCTGGCTGGATTTCGCGGGGGCGTGACGATGGACGACGGGTTGCTCGAATCGGCGGCGGCGGCGCGCCGGCAGATTCGCCAGGGCACGCTGACCGG
>NZ_DASZBY010000037.1:0-14578 GCF_035943795.1 Aliidongia sp.
GGGGGAAAATGGTGGCAAGCATGCAGCGCACTCTGACACGGCTTCTGGCCGGTACGGCCGCGGTCACTCTCGCGGCCTGCGCGTCCCCACCGCCGCCTCCGCCGCCGACCAAGGTGGTGCTGTCGATCACATCGACCGCGACCGTCAACCCGGGCGCCGACGGCACGCCGGCGCCGGTCATGCTGCGCATCTACCAGCTGGGCGCCGCCGGCACGTTCGAAAAGGCGGATTTCTTCCAGCTGAACGACAAGGATCAGGCGCTGCTCGGGCCCGATCTGTTGGGCAAGGACCAGGCGGTGCTGACGCCCGGCGGTTCGCAGAAGATGGAATTCGAAGTGAAGCCGGGCACACGCTTCATCGGCGTGACCGCGGCATACCGGGACATCGACCACGCGGTCTGGCGCGCCGACGTTCCGGTACCGCCGAACGCGACGACCAACATCGCGGTCAATGCCGACAAGCTGAAGCTGTCGGCGACGGCTGGCGGACAGTAACAGCGTCTCTCACTCCTCGGACCAGATGGGGCCGATATGACGATTGATGATCCCTTCGCCGAGCCGGGCGACAGCGAACGTACGGTGATCCGGCCCAATCCGGGGGGCCGCCTGCCGCAGCAGCCTGCCGGCGGGCCGCCACCGCCGCCCCGGCCGCAAGCCCTGTCGGAACCGGCGGGGCGGCTGTGGGACACGATCGCGCTCAAGAACCTCAATCCGCTGGTCTCGGCGGCCGTGCCCCTGCTGGGACTGGCGGTCCGGCTCAAGAACCGTGCGCTCCACAATGACGTGGACTCGCTCCGCGACCGGGTGATCGGCGAGATCAACACGTTCGAGCGCACGGTGACGCCGCTGGGATTGCCGGTGCAGACCCTGCGCGCCGCGAAATACGTGCTATGCGCCACGCTCGACGATCTGGTGCTGAACACGCCCTGGGGCAGCCGCAGCGTCTGGTCGACCAAGAGCATGGTCGGCACCTTCTTCACCGAGACATGGGGCGGCGACCGGTTCTTCGACCTGCTGGCCCAGCTGAAGAAGGACCCGACGGTCAATCTCGACATGCTGGAGCTGGTGTATTTCTGCATCGCGTTGGGCTTCGAGGGCAAATACCGCGTCATGCCGCGCGGCGCATCGGAACTGACGATCGCGCGCGAGGACCTGTTCCGGGTGATCCGGACCAGCCGCGGCGAATACGAGCGCGAGCTGTCGCCCCATTGGCACGGCGTGCCGGCGGCCCATCGCGGCCTCGTGGCACTGATCCCGATCTGGCTGATCGCCGTGGTCACGGCCGCCCTGCTGGCGATGTGCTATGCCGGTTTCAGCTTTGCGCTCAACGACCGGTCCGACGCGACGTTCGAGCGCCTGGCGGCATTGCCACCCAACGGACCGATCAAGCTCGCGCGGGCGGCCGCCCCCTTGCCGCCACCGCCGGTGACCGACCATGCCGGCAAGATCCGCAAATTCCTGGAGCCGGAGATCCGCCAAGGCCTGGTGACCGTGCTGGAGGACGCCCAGACCATTACGGTCCGGATCCGCAACACCGGCATGTTCGGCTCCGGCAGTGCCGATGTGGCCGATGGTTTCAAACCGGTGCTGCTGCGCATCGGCGAGGCGGTCAACGACGAGCCGGGCACGGTTCAGGTCACCGGCCATTCAGACAACGTGCCGATTAAGTCCCTGCGCTTCCCGTCGAACTTCCACCTGTCGAAGGCGCGGGCCGAGGCAGTCGAAAAGATCATGGCGCAGAAAGTGACCGATCCCTCGCGCCTCAGCGCCGAGGGCAAGGCCGATTCCCAGCCGCTGGCGTCCAACGCGACCCCGGAAGGGCGCGAGCAGAACCGACGTACCGAGGTGGTCCTCATCAAGCCCAGCTGATCCGCCATTTCGTGGAGCGGACCCGGCCCGGACGAGGGCAACGATCGATGTGCGCCAAGAGGAACCGATGACAACCCTGCGGAAGATCTTTCTGTCGAAGCTGGCGCTGACCATCCTCGGCGTCCTGATCCTCGCCCTCCTGATCTGGTTCATCGGACCGCTGATCGGGATCGGCGACGTCAGGCCGCTCGACAGCGTGCTGGCGCGTGCCCTGGCGATCGTCGTGGTCGTGGCGCTCGCCGGGTTCCTCTACCTGCTGTCGCGCCTCGGCGAGCAGCGCCAGAACACCCAGATGGCGGCGGCGGTCACGGCGACCGCCCAGGGCGGCAAGGGATCGGTCGGTAAGGAAGAGGTCGACGAGCTGTCGGGGCGCCTGAAGGAGGCGCTGGAGCTTCTGAAGAAAAGCAAGTTCGCCGGCGCGAGCGGCCGGAAATACCTCTACCAGCTGCCCTGGTACGTCATCATCGGCCCGCCGGGCGCCGGCAAGACCACGGCGCTGGTCAATTCCGGCTTGAGCTTCCCGCTCGCCGACAAGCTGGGCAAGGGTGCCGTCAAGGGCGTCGGCGGCACGCGCAGCTGCGACTGGTGGTTCACGGACGACGCCGTGCTGATCGATACGGCCGGCCGCTACACGACCCAGGACAGCGAGAGCGAACAGGACAAGGCGGCCTGGACCGGCTTCCTCAAGCTGCTGAAACGGCATCGCCCGCGCCAGCCGCTGAACGGCGTGCTGTGCGCCATCGGCATCAGCGACCTGACTGGCTCCACCCCGGCGCAGCGCTCGGAACATGCGGCGGCGATCAAGCTGCGCATCCAGGAACTCTATGCGGAGCTGGGCGTCCGGCTGCCGGTCTATGTGCTGTTCACTAAGGCCGACCTCATCGCGGGCTTCGTCGAGTTTTTCGACGACCTGCCGCGCGAGGACCGCGACGCGGTCTGGGGCACGACCTTCGACTACAAGCCGGGCAAGGACGCGGCGAGCGCGGTGGATGCCTATGGCACCGAGTTCGATGCGCTGGTCGGGCGGCTCGACGACCGCCTGATCGAGCGGCTGCAGCAGGAGACCGACATCCAGCGACGCTCGCTGGTGTTCAGCTTTCCCCAGCAGGTCGCGAGCCTCAAGGAGACGACCGAGAGCTTCCTCAAGGAGATCTTCGAGCCGAACCGGTTCGAACAGCCGATCCTGCTGCGCGGCGTCTATTTCACCAGCGGCACCCAGGACGGCACGCCGATCGATCGGTTGATGGGCGCCATGGCCTCGACCTTCGGGTTGATGCGCCAGCAGGTCTCCGCCTTCAGCGGCACCGGCCGCAGCTATTTCCTGACCCGCCTGCTGCGCCAGGTCGTGTTCGGCGAGGCTGGCCTGGTCAATGCGGATCCGCGCGTCGAGCGGCGCAACCGCCTGATCCAGATCTCCTCGATCGCGGCCGCCGCGATCGTGCTGTTCGGCATGGCCGGCCTGTGGACCCTGAGCTACCTCGGTAATACCGCATTGCTCGACAAGGTCGACGGCGTCGCCGACAGCTATGCGGAGCAGGCAAAGAATTTCGCGCCCGAACATGTGCTGCCCGGCGATCTGAAACAGGTGGCGGTGCTGCTGGATACGTTGCGCAACGTGCCCGCCGGTTATGCCGACCAGGACAAGTCCGTACCGGCCAACCTGGGCTTCGGCCTCTACCAGGGCGACAAGGTCGGCAGCCAGGCGATCGCGGCGTACCATCGCGCCCTCGGCGGCCTGCTGCTGCCGCGCCTGCTGTTGCGGCTCGAGACCCAACTCAACACCAACCAGTCCAAGCCGGACTTTCTCTACGAAGGCCTCAAGGTCTACCTGATGCTCGGCCGCCAGGGCCCGCTCGACAAGGCGTTGGTCAGGCATTGGCTGGCGCTCGACTGGAGCGTCCAGTTCCCGGGCGACGAGAATGACGCGCTGCGCAAGGATCTCGACGGTCATCTGGACGCGCTCTTGAAGACGCCGCTGCCGGAGATCGCGCTCGACGGCGGCCTGGTTCAGGCGACGCGCGTCATCCTCAACCGCCTGCCGCTCGCCGAGCGGGCGTTCAGCTTCCTCAAGACCAATCCCAAGGTCTCATCCCTGCCGGAATGGCGGATTTCGGACAATTCGGGGCCCGCTGCCTCCCGCGTGCTCCAGCGCGCGTCGGGCAAATCGCTCGCCGACGGCATCCCCGGCCTCTATACCTATAACGGCTTCTACAACACGTTCCGGCCGTTGCTGCCGGATATCGCGCGCGAGGTCGCCAAGGAAAGCTGGGTCGTGGGCCAGGAGGCTTCGATCGGCGAGGATCCCGTGGCGCTGACCCGGCTGCAGAACGACGTCACCTCGCTCTATCTGAACGAGTTCGGCGCGCAGTGGGACCGGTTGCTGGGCGACGTCTCGATCATTCCCTTCACCAACGTGAACCAGGGCGTGCAGACGCTCGGCATCCTGTCGGCACCGGACTCGCCGTTGCGCGGACTGATGGTGTCGGCCGCCAAGGAGACCTGGTTGTCGAAGCCGCCGCCGACCGGCATCGCCGGCGCCGCCGCGGCCGGTGCGGGCGCCGCCAACATCACCCAGGCTGCGGCGGCCGTGCAGGCCCAAGCGGGAGCCGGGGCCCAGGATCGTCTGGCCCAGATGCTGGGCGCCGGCGCTGGGCAGCAGGGTGGGGTGGTCGACCAGGCCAGCCGCTACACGGATCAGCATTTCAAGGCGCTGCACGATCTGGCCGACGGTCCGCCGGCCGGCCCGCTGCCGATCGACGGGGTGATTTCCGGGCTCGGCGACCTCTATAAATCCATGAACAAGCTGGGGGCCACCAACAACCAGGGTGGCGCCTTGCTGGGTGCCGCCAGCGGCGGCGATGGCGGTGCAGCCCAGCTTCAGGCCAATGCGGCACGCCTGCCCGAACCGCTCAAGGGTGCCATCGCGGCCGTGACCCATTCCTCGTCGACCCTCACGGTCGGCGGCGCGCGGGCGCAGCTCAACGGCCTCTGGACCTCGTCGGTCCTGCCGTTCTGCAAGACCGCGACCGACAACCGCTATCCGATCTACAAAAACGGCGGCGCCGACGTGACGCTCGACGATTTCGCCCGGCTGTTTTCCAAGGGCGGGCTGATCGATGCCTTCTTCACGACCAACCTGGCACCCTTCGTCGATATGTCGACCAACCCCTGGCATTGGCAGAAGGTCGACAACCTGGACCTGGGCATCCCTCAGGCGGCACTGACCCAGTTCCAGATCGCCGCCGGCATTCGCGACAGCATGTTCCCGGGTGGCGCCGGCAAGCCGGGAGTCAATTTCGAGATGGTGCCGGTCACGCTGGATGCGACTTCGACCCAAGTGCTGCTCGAACTGGGTGGCCAGAACCTGTCCTACGACCACGGCCCGCCGCGCGGCGTGCGCATGCAATGGCCGGGCACGGGCGGCAGCACCGTGCGCGTCAGCTTCCAGCCTCAGACGCCGGGGGAGCAGACCACCCTGCAGCAGGATGGAGTCTGGTCCTGGTTCCGTCTGCTCGACCAGGCGCAGTTGCATCCCGTCGGCGGTCCCGACCGGTTCAACGTCACCTTCGCTACCGGCAAGCGCACGGCGACGTTCGAGATCCGGGCCGACAGCGTAATCAACCCGTTCGCGTCGAACCAGCTGTCCCAGTTCCGTTGCCCGTCCGCCCTGTGATGCCGCGCGCATGACGCAGACCCTGCCCACAATCCTGGCCTATTACGGCAAGCTGCCCGCTCGCGGCGACTTCGTCGGGCGGCGCCTGCCGCGCGAGACGATCGCGCTGTGGGACGATTGGCTGCAGCAGGCGGTCGCGGCCAGCCGCGAGGCCATCGGCACCACTTGGCTCGATCTCTACCTGGTCTCGCCGCTGTGGCGCTTCTTCCTGCCGGCGGGCCTGTGCGGTGCCAAACCGCTGGCCGGCGTGGCGATGCCGAGCGTCGACAGGGTCGGCCGGGCCTTTCCGATGATGATCGCGGCGGAGCTCGATGCCGGAACGCCGTCAGCGGCGGTCCTGGCCGGCGCGCAAGCCTGGTTCGAGGCGATCGAGGCCTTGGCGCTCTCGGCGCTCGCCGAGGATTTTCCGCTCGATCGCCTCGATGCGCCGATCGCGTCGGTTCGATCGATTGCGGTCGATACGGCAATGAGCGCGAACGATCTCGGCGACATAGGGTGCTGTCTCCCGCTGGACGGACCGGAGGCTGCCCGGATCCTGGCGGAAAACAGCGGTGGGTCGGACCGCTCGTTCTGGTGGACCATCGGCTCGGAGAAGGTCGCCCCCGTGCTCGTGCTGGCCCGAGGACTGCCGGCGCCGGAGGGTTTTGCCGCCTTCATCGACGGCGACTGGGCGGGGTGGGGTTGGCGGCTCGCCGCCTCGCCGGATAATTCGGAGATCATCCCGGCGGCATCTGGCGCTTTGCCCTCGTTGGAGGCAGAGTTGTTGCCCTGGGATCGGGAGGAATGAGGCTCGTATGGCGCGTATGACCGACTTCGCTGTCGCCTCAGCCGCTGCGACCGACACCGGGACCGTGCGCAAGCAGAACGAGGACGCGTTCCTCGATCGTCCCGACATCGGGCTGTGGGTGGTGGCCGATGGCATGGGCGGGCACGACGATGGCCAGCTCGCCTCGAACGCGATCGTCCAGGCGCTCGGCTCCATGGCCGAGCCGGCAGACGGCGCGAGTTTCATCGGCGAGGTGCGCAGCCGCTTGGCCGAGGTCAACGAGCAGCTGGTCGCGACCGCGGCCGCCCGCGACGGCCATGCGGTCATCGGCAGCACGGTCGTGGCGCTCATGACGTTCGGCCGGTTCTTCGCCTGTCTCTGGGCGGGCGATAGCCGGCTCTACCAGTTCCGGCACGGGCGCCTGACCCAGGTCACCCGCGACCATAGCCAGGTCCAGGAAATGGTCGATGCCGGCCTGCTGGCGCCGGACCAGGCGGAGCACCATCCGCTGGGCAACGTGATCACCCGGGCGGTCGGCGTCGGCCCGGTGCTGGAACTCGACAAGACCAGCGATCCGCTGGAACAGGACGACATCTTCCTGCTATGCAGCGACGGCCTGTTCAAGGCGATGGAGGATGAGACGGTCTCGCGCATCCTGGCCGAAGCCTCGTTCGAGGACGTGCCGCGCACCCTGATCGACGCCGCTTTGGCTGGCGGCAGCAAGGACAACGTCACGGTGGTGGTCATCCGCATCGGCCCGGAAAAGACCGCAGTCGCCAATTTCGGATGATTTGGCCGCAGTCTTGCGCGGTTGCTGAATCGCCGAGTTTGCCGTATGACTAGAACGATAGTTTTGCAAGCTTTAGATAAGCGCTTTTGAGGCGAATTCGGATGATCTCGAAAATTGCCATGACCTTCGCCGCCGGCTTGGTCGCGGTCACCCTGTCGGTCTCTGCCCAGGCCCAGGTGCAGCAGATGGGCGCCACCCCGAAGGCCGATGATCTGATCAAAGCGCTGAAGCCGGACGCGAGCGGCAGCGGTTCGCCGGGGCCGCTCAATGTCCGCGGGATCCGCGTGTTGAATGCCACGCCGGGAGCCGCTGCGGCGGCGCCGCATCCGTCGGCCGTGGCACTCGACGTCAAGTTCGCGCTCGGATCGGCCGATCTTACCGACGCCGCGCGCCAGACGATCGGCCAGCTGGCCAAGGCCATCAAGTCGGATCAGCTCGTGCCCTACCGTTTCCAGCTGTCGGGCCATACCGACAGTACGGGAAGGCCGGATGCCAACCTGGCGCTGTCTCAGCGGCGGGCCGAGGCGGTGAAGACCTATCTGGTCGATAGTTTCGGCATCGCGCCGGATCGACTCGAGGCGGTCGGCCGCGGCCAGGAAGAACCGATCGATGCCAGCCATCCGGACAGCGGCGTCAATCGTCGGGTTCAGGTCGCCATTCTCGGCGCGAAATAACCGTACCACCCACAGTTCCATGATGGCCGGGCCGGGCGACGGGGCACGATCGACGAGTGCCCTCCGGCGGCCCGGAGCGCGATGAGGCATGAGGCGCACGCTGGCTATCGCCGTGATTGCCGGTCTGGGCGCGTTGCTCGGCCTCGGCGGCGTCCTGACAGTGCGGCACTTCCGGTCGGGTCCAGCGTTTCACGCTGAGGCCACCAAGCTCATTCGCGCCAATCACGCACCCCATGTCGAAACCGTCGATTGCTGGTTCCCCATTCCCGCCGGCCGGGCGGCGCGCTGCGGCCAACTGATCGCGCCTGAAAGCTGGCGCGCGCCCGACGACCGCACGGTCACCATTCCCTTCGTCGTCTTTTCCGGTGGTGCCGGTGCCGCGCCCGATCCGGTGATCTTCATCAATGGCGGCCCCGGCGAGCCCACCGGGATTGCCGCGGGCGAGATCGGCCGCTGGTGGGGGCTGACCCGCACGGCTGGTTGGGCGCAGGGGCGCGACGTCGTCGTGTTCGATGAGCGCGGCGTCGGCCTGTCTCAACCGGGGCTCGCCTGTCCCGAGATGATCGAGATCGGCGACCAGCTGTTCTCGCAACCGATGACGCCACAGGCGACCAATGCGGCCTGGGCCGCCGCCGCCGGGCGCTGCCACGCCCGTCTGGTAGGCACGGGCATCGCCCTCGACCGCTACAACACCGATGCCATCGTGCGGGATCTGGCCGCCCTGATCGACGGCCTGGGCTATCGCAGCTGGAACCTGCTCGCCGTGTCCTACGGCACGCGCGTGGCGCTGAGCTTCCTGCGGGACCATCACGACGGCACGCGCAGCGTCATACTCGACTCGGTTTATCCGCCGTCGGTCAAGGCTTACGAGGATTCAGCCGCCAGCGCCGCCCATGCTATGGCCGGCATGGTCGATGCGTGCGTGGCCAACCCATCCTGCAAGGCTGCCAATCCCCATCTGGCGGCCTCGCTGCAGGCCGCGATCCGCCGGGCCGCGACCCAGGCGCTGGTCGTGCCGCTGCATCGCGCGGGCCAGCCGGACAAGCGGGTCTCGCTCGACGATGCCAAGCTGGTCGAGGTGCTGTTCTACGGCTTCTATCGGTCGGAGGACCTGCGCATCCTGCCGAACGCGATCACCGCGCTCGACCAAGGCAACGTGCAGCCGCTGGTACCGTTCGTCGAGGCAGCACTCGACAATTACCAATCGACCGCGACCAGCCACGGACTCTATCTCTCCGTCATATGCCATGACGAATTGCCGTTCGACGATCCACAGGTCATTGCGCGATCCGCGGCGGCATCGGGCGATCTGCGCCAATTCGCGCTGTCCGACCTGGGGCTGGCCGCCTGTCCGGCCTGGCCTGCCGGAGTCGCTGCCGTGGCCGAGCGCCTGCCGGTCCAGAGCGACGTGCCGATCGTCATGTTGTCGGGCGACCTCGATCCCATCACGCCACTCGGCTGGGCGAAGGTGGCGCTCGCGACCCTGCCCAAGGCCAGCCTGTTTCATTTCCCCGGCGTCGGCCATGGCGTGCTAGCCGCGAACACCTGCGCCGACATCATCGCGCGGCGTTTCTTCGCCAAACCGCAGGCCCATCCCTTCGATGACTGCCTGCTCACCCTGTCCGGTTCGCAATAGGGGTGGGCAGGGCCCCGGCCATGGCTGTTTGGGTTGCATCCGGGAATTGCATCGGCACAACCGTTTGCCGTTTGGAGCTGACGACACTCCTGAGTTTCCTTGGCGGAATACTTTGAGATTCGTAAAGATTAAGGGAAATTTTAACCTTGATGAAGTCAAAAGCTAAACCTATACCGTCACGAGCGCTCTGAACGCCTGGATCCGTCCGCGCGTCGCCGGAGACGGCCCGACATTGTGTTTTCCAGCGTTCGACAAGGGTGCGGCCTCCGTCAATGACCAGGTGCGGCGTTCATTTCTCGCGCGGTGTGTTCTCAGCCGCGCTCGCGTTGGCCCTGCCATTCGCGATGGCCCAGGCGCAGACCGCGCCGGCGCGACCGCAAATTCCGCCTGGACTGGTGGCACCGCCGGCCTCGCCGGTCGAAAAGAACCTGCCGCCATCCCAGCCGGTCATCGTGCCGCCGGTCGAACCTCCGCAGTCGGAGGAGGTCATTCCCGAAGGCGGCGCCGTCGTCACGGTTCAGGCGATCGAGATCGACGGCAACAGCAAATATTCGACAGCCGACCTGGCCGAGGAAACCCAGGCGATCGTCGGGAAGTCGGCCTCGGTCGGCGAGATCGCCGAGGCGGTCAACCGGATCCAGCTGCGCTATCGCAACGATGGCTATTTCCTCAGCGCCGCGCGCGGCCGGCTGCTGCGGACCGAGACGGGTGTCAAACTCCATATCCACGTGACCGAAGGCTATATCAGCGCGGTCAAGATCGATGGCGAGACCGAAGGCGGTGCCGTCAAGGTCTATGATTTCCTGAGCAATCTTCTCGAGATCAAGCCGGTCAACATCGCCGATATGGAGCGCTACCTGCTGCTGGCGCAGAACGTGCCTGGCATGTCGGTACGCGCGGTGCTGCGGCCGACCGGCGGCGACAGTGGCGCGGTCGAACTGATCGCCCAGGTCGCCCGCAAGCCCTTCGACCTGTTCGCATCGCTCGACAACCGGGGCCCGAACACGGCCGGTCCCATCCAATTGCTGCTGAGCGGCGCCGCCAATTCCTTCACTTCGGCCGGCGAGCGGGTCCAGGTCGACCTGTTCAACACGCCGTTCGACGTCGAGCAGGTCTTCGGCGAGGTTTCGGCGCAATGGTTCATCGGGTCCGACGGCCTGATGCTGCGGACATATGGCGGCTATGGCGTCAACGAACCGGGCGGCGAGCTGGGCGCCGAGCGCTACAAGGGCCATCTGTCGCTCGCCGGCGTGTCGGCGCGCTATCCGCTGATCCGCACGCGGGCGCTGTCGTTCGACGTGTCGGCGGCCGTCGACGTCTTCCGGTCGACCATCGATCTCGGCAACGGCTCGGGGCCGCGCACGCGTCAGAGCACCAGCTCGATCAAGGTGGCGCGAACCGGCTTCACCCTCGCGACCACCGACACGCTCTGGGGGCTGGTGCCCGCCGCGGCGAACAGCATCGACATCAAGTTCCACCAGGGCTTCAACGGCGCGACCGATGAGCAACTGCCCGCACGCCCCGGCGTCGGCAACAATTTCCAGAAATACACGGCGGAAATCATCCGGGTGCAGGACCTGTTCAGCCTGGACGATTATCGCTTCGCCCTGAAGCTTGCCGCCAACGGGCAATGGAGCCACGACATCCTGCCGCCCAGCGAGAAGGAGTTCCTGGGCGGATCTTCCTATGGGCGCGGCTTTTTCTCAGGCGAGATCACCGGCGATCGCGCGGTCATCGGCACCGCCGAGCTGCAGGTCAACACCACCTGGCCCAGCCTGGTCGGATGGACGGGGCTATCGTCCGAAGACGTGCCGGTGCGCTATTATGCGTTCGGCGACGCGGGGACGATCTGGGACCGGGAGCCCGGCACCTTGCGCGGTAAAATGGAATCGGCCGGCATCGGCATCGAGGCGGCGATCACGCCGGAAGTATCGACCGTGGTCGAAGGGGTCAACCGCTTCACCTTGCGGCCGACGCAGGCTGTCTCGGCGTCGCGCGAGAACTCGAAAGCCGTGTTTTTCCAGATACGGTTTCAATACTAGCAAGATTTCTTGAGAGGTCGGAACGGCCATGGGTCGGGCATATTCCAGCGGCGGACAAAGGCGGGCGATCGGGACACCCCGCGCCACCTTCGCTTTGACCGTGCGGCAGCCGATGACGCGCGGCCATCTGCTGGGATCGGTCTGCGCCTTTGCGCTCGCTGCGACCGCTGGCACCGCCTATGCGAACCCCACCGGCGGCACCGTGGTCGGCGGCCAAGCCACGATAACCCAGCAATCGTCGTCGCAACTGACCATTCAGCAGACGACGAACAACGCCGCCATCAACTGGCAGAGCTTCAATATCGCCAAGGGCGAGAAGACGACGATCGAGCAGCCGGGCAGCTCGTCGATCCTGCTGAACCGGGTTACGGGCGGCGATCCGTCGGTCATCGCCGGGCAGTTGACTGCGAACGGCCAGGTCGTCCTCGTCAATCCCAGCGGTCTGGTCTTCACTAAAGGCGCGCTGATCGACGTCAACAGTCTGATCGCGACGCCTGCCGACATTAGCAATGCCGACCTGATGGCCGGCCGTCTCAATTTCAGCAAGGCGTCGCCCAACGCGACGGCCTCGGTCCGCAACGCCGGCACGATCTCCGTCGCCGATCACGGCCTCGCGGCCCTCGTGGCACCCAACGTCCAGAATTCCGGGATGATCGTCGGCAGGTTCGGCAAGGTGATCCTGGGCGGCGCCGAAACCTTCACGCTCGATCTCTATGGCGACGGGCTGATGTCGTTCGACATCACCGGCAAGGTCCGCGCGGCGATGGGGCCGGACGGCAAGAAGATGGCGCTCGTCACCAACACCGGCACGATCGTGGCCGAGGGCGGCCAGGTGCTGCTATCCGCCGACGCGATCGACGGGCTGGTGAGCGATCTCATCCAGGCCGACGGGACCATCGCGGCGCGCAGCACGCGCGGCAGGACCGGCTCGATCGCGATCGACGCCGGGGCGACCGGCAAGGCGCTGGTCGGCGGTGTGCTCGACGTCTCCGGCCTCGGCGAGGATGCGGTCGGCGGCAAGGTCGCCGTCACGGGTGGCCAGGTCGCTCTCGCCGCCACCGCCCAGGTCGATGCGACGGGACGGGCCGGCGGCGGCACGATCGAGATCGGCGGCGGCGCCCATGGCGCCGACGCTGCCGTGCGCAACGCGGCGATCACCACCGTCGCTGCAGGTGCCACCCTGGACGCCAGCGCCACCGACCGGGGGAATGGCGGCACGGTCGCCGTCTGGTCGGAACGGACGACCGTGGTCGGCGGCACGATCAAGGCGCGCGGCGGCAAGCGAAACGGCGATGGCGGCTTCGTCGAAACCTCGAGCAAGGGCCGGCTCGCGGTCGTGGCAGGCGCGCAGGTCGATACCAGTGCCCCCCATGGCAAGGTCGGCCAGTGGCTGCTGGACCCCAGCGACATCACCGTCGACACCGGCGGAACCGCGACGCTCACCGACGTGGAAGACGGCACCGACACGACGGGCGTCCTCGTGGTCCTGCCCAGCGTGCTCAATGCCGCGGCCAGCGACATTACGCTCAAAGCCGTCAACACCGTCACGATCAACCAGGCCCTCAACATCACCACGGCCGGCGTCAGCCTTAATGTGGATGCGGGCGGTGCGGTCGCGGTCAATGCCGCCGTCACGACCAATGGCGGCAATTTCACCGTGCGGAATTTTGCCGGGACGGGCACGTCCGGCGCCTTCTCCAACTCGGCCGCGATCACGACCGGCAGCGGCACGATCGATATCAAGGCGAGTTCGCTTTCTCTCGGCGCGGATCTGATCGGCACCGGCATTACGCTCACGGGTCCGACCGCGATAACCGCGACGACCAAGCTCGACGGTGGCGCCGGCGGCATCACGACGGGCTCGATCACCGGAGCGGGCCAGACCCTGAAACTCGCCGGCAGCGGTACGGATTCGCTCGCGTCGGGCAGCACGGTCTCGGTGGGTACGCTCGATCTCAGCGCGATTACCGGCGGCACGGTCACGGTGACGGGACTGACCGCCACGACGTTGACTGCGGGGACAGGCACTTATGGATTGACGCTGGTCGGCGGCACGATCGGCACGGCGACGACGCTGGCCAACGGCGGCACGGCGACGATCGACGGCGTGACCTTCACGGGCGGGCTGGACACGACGGACGTGGGCGGCACGGTGACGGTGTCGGGCACGGTCGCGGCGACGAACAACGCGCTGACCTTCGGGACGATCGCGCTCGGCGGCTCGACGACGCTCAGCGCCGGCACCGGGCTGATCACGGTGGGCGGGGGCGGCGGCAATGCCTCGCTCACGCTGCAAGGCACGGGCGGGGCGAGCGTGGGCTCGCTCAATCTGGGCGCGGGGACGCTGACCACGACCGGGGTTACGAGCGGCGCGGTGACGATTTCCGGCACGCTGATCGCGACCGGGTTCAACCTCGGCGCGGTGACCCTGGATGGTGCGACGACGATCAACGCGGCCTCGGGCAACCTGACCTTGGGCGCGGTGACGGGCGGCAGCAACGCGCTGACCCTGGAAGGCACGGGTTCGGACAGCGTCGTGTCGGTCGCCGGCGTGACGACCTTGACCCTGGCCAAGACCGGCGGCGGGATCACGTTCAGCGGTGCGGTCGATCCGACGAGCGGCCTCACCGTGTCGGCCGGTGCGTACAATATCGCGCTCGATGGCGGCGGCACTGCGCCGGGGGCGACGGTGTTCGCCAATACCGGCAGCCTGACGATCGGCAGCGGCTATGCCTTCACCGGCGGTGTCACGGCGACGGCGCCATCGTCGAAGAGTGTGTCGGGCACGATCTCGACGACCGATGCGGCGCTCGATTTCGGCACGACCGGCGTGACGCTGGCGGGTAACACTGATTTCAGCGCCGGCACCGGTGCGATCACGCTGGGTGCGGTCAGCGGTGGCCACGATCTGACCCTGACGGGCTCGGGCGGGGCGACGCTGGCCTCGGCCGCGCTGTCGGGCGACACGGTCGACGTGTCGGCCCTGACCGGCACCCTGACGTCGAGCGGAAGCTTCAGCGCCGGAACCTTGACCGGGGCGAACGGGCTGACGAACCTGGCGTTCGACGGTGGCGGCACGATCGGCAACGCGCAGGCATTCACCAACAGCGGGACCGTGGCGATCGACGG